>DASVBS010000035.1 GCA_036375715.1 Longimicrobiaceae bacterium
TCCCGCTCCAGCGCCGGGAGACGGCGCTTCACCGAGAGATCATCCTCGTCGGCGGGAAGGGAGAACTGCGGCGTCGCGCTGCGCACATGCTGGGGCAGGTGCTCCTCCCCCAGACGGCCACCCGATAACACCAGACCTCGCTCGATTACGTTCTCCAGCTCCCGTACGTTCCCCGGCCAGGAATATCGGGCGAGAACGGTCACGAGCTCCGGAGTCAGCGGCTCCGGCCGGATGCCCAACCGGCTGCCGTGCCGCTCCAGGAAGTGCTCCGCCAGCGCCTGGATGTCCTCGGGGCGGGTCCGCAGCGGAGGAAGGTGCAGGTGGATGACGTTGATGCGGTAGAAGAGGTCTTCGCGAAAGCGCCCATCCTCCACCTCCTGCACCAGGTCTCGAGAGGTCGCCGCCAGCACGCGTACGTCGACCTCTCGCTCCTGTGCCCCGCCCACCGGACGGATGGTGCGCTCCTGCAGGGCGCGCAGCAGCTTTACTTGCAGGGCCAGAGGGAGCTCTCCGATCTCGTCGAGGAAGAGCGTGCCGCGGTTCGCTTCCATGAAGAGGCCGTCCCGCGCCCGCTCCGCGCCGGTAAAGGCTCCCTTTTCGTGCCCGAACAGCTCGGACTCGAGCAGGTTCTCCGGGATGGCGCCGCAGTTCACCCCCACGAACGGTCCATCGCGCCGCGGGGAGGAGGCGTGAATCGCCCTCGCCACTGCCTCCTTACCGCTACCGCTCTCGCCCGTGATCAGCACGGTGGTGGGATAGGGCGCCACGCGAGCGGCCAGGTCGAGCACCTCGCGGAAGGCGGCGGAGTGACCGATGACCTCGTCGAAGCCCTGCATCCCCGCCATCCGGGCGCGCAGGCGCGTAACTTCCCGACGGAGGGTCTCCCGCTCCTGCGCTTTGTGGATGGTCAGGAGCACCTCCTCGGCGTTGAAGGGCTTGGAGATGTAGTCGTAGGCGCCGAGCCGCATCGCTTCGATCGCCGTCTCCCGCGTGCCGTAGGCGCTCATCATGATCACCAGCGCCTCACCCCCCGCCCCGCAGTAGCGCTCCACGAAGGCGAGCCCGTCGATCTTCGGCATGCGGACGTCACAGAGGATCAGGTCCGGATGCTCGGACTTGGCGACCCGTAGTCCCTCCTCACCGTTGGCGGCCTTCAGGATCTCGTAGCCCTCATCGGTCAGGATCAGCTCCAGGGTGTGTCGCAACCCCGCCTCGTCGTCGACGACCAGGATCCGTCCCCTGCTCATGAGCTATGCACTGGAATGGGGAAGTACAGGTGAAAGGTGGCTCCGTTGCCCGGAGCCGAAGCGACTTCCACGCGACCGCCCAGCTCCGCCACCGTCCCGGCGACGATCGCCAGCCCCAGCCCGGTTCCCTCCCCCGGCGGCTTCGTCGTGAAGAACGGGTCGAAGATCTTGTCCAGGTGCTCCTGGGGGATTCCCGGGCCGGAATCGGCGAGCACCACGCGCACAACCGGAGTATCGGCATCAAGGCTCGTGGGATCGTGAATCGCCCCGTTCCGCAGCCGACGCAGATGGGAGTAGTCGACCCCCGGGGGGTCGTCGGCTCGCCGGACTGGAAAGGCATGGTCCGCTTGATAGGTCTCTGAGACCGTACGGATTGTCAGGGTGCCCTTCCCCTGCATCGCCGCATCGGCGTTGGCGAGCAGGTTCAGAAAGACCTGGTCGATCCGGTGAGGATTCGCCTCGATCCCGGGAAGGTCGGGTTCGAGCTTCAGCGTCACCTCCACCTCCCGCAACCGCCCCTGCTCGCGTAGCAGATCGAGAACGCGACGGATCGACTCGTTCACGTCGACCATCTCCCGCGGCGCATTTGCGGGGCGAGCATAGTCGAGCAGCCCGCGCACGATCCGGTCGATCCGCCGTGCCTCCCGCTCGATGCCGTCCAGGAGCACGGTTTCCCCACCGCGCCGGCGCAGCACCGAGACGTACCCCAGCAGGGCGCCGAGCGGATTGCCGATCTCGTGCGCGATGCCCGCGGCGAGCCGCCCGATCGAGGCCATCTTCTCGGCCTGGATCAGCTCGCGCTGCGTTTCGTTGAGGATGCGGTTGGTCTCGTCGAGCGAGCGGATGTTCTCGGCCAGCCGCTCCTGATTCTGCAGGAGCTCGTCGGTCAGGCGGTTGAGCGAACGCGACAGCCCCGCCATCTCGCGGGTCTTGCCCTCCGGCACGCGGCGATCGTACTCCCCTGCCGCGATCGCCTCGGCGACCTGCACGGCCTCCTCCACCGGCCGCAGGACGAGGCGCTTCACCAGGTGATTGCCGAGCAGAACGAAGACGAGGATATCGAAGGCGACGAGGCCGATGAAGAGCGCTTGCGGATGGCTGAGGGTGGAAAACCACCCGGGGAGGGAGCTCGCCATCCAGAGCGCCAGCAGGAGTGCGGCGGCGGCGAGCAGGCTGAGGTTGAAGAGGAGCTCGGAACGGAGGGAGCTCCGCACGGGGCGGGGCTCCCTCGCGATACTTTCAGCACTCTCCAAGGGATCCTACCGGCAGGGGAGGAGGAAGGCCCTACAGGAGCTCGATGTCTGGCTCAGTCACCGCCGCCTTCCGGACGGTTTCCCGAGAGATCTTCTTGCGCGGTCGGTTGTACGTCTCGCGATGCATCTCGTGCCAGATGCGATCGACAACTGCATTCAGGGGAACGGTGCACTCGAGCTGGCCGTCAGCTAGCGCTTTGTCGAAGGCGCGTCGGAGCGCGTTCTTGCTGACCGGTTTCCTCATGCTACCTCCTCTGACCAGATGTGACTCGATGCGGGCCCGATCCGTCTGCGAACACTTCGCCAGTGGCCTCGCCTGGCCTCTCCGGCTAGTCTAACACCGGCGCGCGAGGGAGGCTAGCGGGGCCATGGAAGCGGGCGTAACGGCGCGCCCATGCGGACAGTTCATGCCCGCAGATCGGGTGCCACGACTGCCCTGCCGGCTCCCGTAGCCCTCAACCGTGAAGCCGCAACGGCCGATACTCGAAGGTCACCACCTCGGCACGACTCCACTTTTGAGGGACCCGATGAGCCGGCATGAGAATGTTCGTGCACACTACCGCGTAGTCTTCCCCACCAGCGCGCGACCGCGCTTTCGCGAGTTCGGAATAGGAGCGGAGCACGAGGTGATCGACTGTTCGGAGAAAGGGGTCCGCTACCGGAGCTCGCGCCCACCGATCCCTGCGATCGGCTCGGAGGTGGAAGGAACGATCGAGTTCACCGATGGCGAGCACCACCGCATCGCCGGGATCGTGGTCCGCACCGCGGGCGACGAGGTCGCCCTACACCTCACCATCCGACCCATCCCCTTCACCCGCATCATCCAGCAGCAGCGCTACCTTCGGCAGAAGTTCCCGCTGAACGAGCTGATTCCCTGAAGCCGCTTCGCGGGCACCCCCTCAGATGGACTCCTCTCGCGGCCGGGCGCGATCGAGGCGCTCCGTGAGCGGGCCCAACGTCTCGAAATCCCCTGCCGGTGGAAACACCGTCCTCCCCGCCGACTGGCCGCGCCGGTAGACCGCTACCGGCCAGAATGGGATTCCTCCGCGCGGGGTGAAGCGACCCTCCACCACCATCCAGTGGGGGTCCAGCAGCGCCACCAGCTCGTTACAGATCCGCGTCACCGCTCCCTCGTGGAAGATACCGGCGTTGCGGAAGCTACCCAGGTACAGCTTCAGCGCCTTGGACTCCACGCACCAGGCGTCGGGCTGGTAACGGATAACGATGCGTGCCCAGTCCGGCTGGGCGGTGATCGGGCAGAGGCAGGTGAACTCGGGCACGTCGATGCGGAGGGCGAGAGCCGCTCCGGCCGGGTTCGCGGCCGCGTCCGAGGCGGGGTTCGGGATCCGCTCCAGCAGGTCGGGTCGGGGCTCTTCGTAGGCGTAGGTCGCTCCGGCGCGCCCGAGCGCCCGCAGCGGCTCCTGTCCTTCAGTCATACCTCTCAGTTGGTTCGCGTCACGACGTAGATGGCGCCGCTGCCGTGATCGAAACCCCAGCGCGACGACGCCTGGATCGGATCGAAGTACCGCACGTACTCGATCTCCATCGGATGCACGGTGCGCAGCGCTTCGACACCGCCCACCCGCACGTCGTCCACGTACACCACGACCTGTGAAGGGTTACCGACGAGGCTGTCCCGTCCACGCGGGCGCAGCCACGATGCCCGCTTCGCGAACACGAACTCGTACAGGTCGCTGTAGGCGGTGTCGCCGATGTCGGCCTGGGTGAGGCGATCCGTGCGTCCCGCCTCGCGCGGGGACCCGGCGCGTGACCCCGCGCAGGCGGCGAGGGTGACGAGAAGCAGCAAGGCAATGCAGCGGGGGGTGAGCTTCGACATGGGGTTATCGAGCGGCGGGTGACGAGTCGGCCGGCTTCCGGGAAAGGGTGCGCTTGGCGGCGGGATGGGACAGGATGGCCCCGAGGGTCAGTCCCCCATCTCCGCTTCCACTCCCAGCGCGAGATAGACGAAAGGAGCGTTCCAGTTGATGGCCACCTCGTTCGAGGCGTACGAGCACAGGTCGTCGACGTAGGCGAGGGCAGGCACGGTCGAAGGGTAGTCGCAGCCGTCTTGCCGGCCCGGATTGGGTCCGCCGGAGAGCCATCCGGGAACCGGATCCTCGACGCCATCCGCCTGGGAAGGGCGGTGGTGAGGATGCATCGGCGTCCGATCGCCGAATCCGGTCAGGAACGAGTAGCCGGTCGGGTTTCGCCCCAGGAGATAGTCGAGGTTGTCCAGCGCTCGCTGAAGGTAACGGGGCTCACCGGTAAGACGGTGAGCGTAGAGCAGCAGCATCCCCTGGTTGGCGGCCACCCCACTGCTCCCCCAGACGAAATCGCGGGGGTTCGCGCCCATGGGGACGCGGTAGGGGTGATCCTCGGCCCCGGCCGCGAGCGAATCGGCCGCCGTGATCAGGCGCCCCCGCACCTGCTCCAGCTCGTCCGCGGCGGCGGGTGGGAGGGAGTCGACGAAGCGAACGAGCGTGTAATAGGCGAGCGTTCGCACGCTGTTCCAGGCAGGAACCGTCACCGCGCTGTCGGCCAGCACCGGCACCGCCCTGTAGAAGCTGTCCTGACCGGTGGTGACAAGGAGCTCGGCCGCGGCCCAGGCAAACTCATCCGCCAGGTTCCGATCGCCGTACGCCCCGGTCTCGATATCAGGATCGAAGCGGCGGTTCAGCCCGCCCTGGTCGTACAGGACGTCCGGGTGTTCACGGGCCCACTGCCAGGCGGCCACCGCCGCATGCAGCAGAGAGTCGGCGAGGCCGGGAGCGGCTTCCGGGTATCGCCGCAGCACCCGAGAGGCCTGCGCCGCGACCGCGGCCAGGTTCAGCGCAGCCGCCGTGCTCTTCTGCACGACAAAGCGGGGGGCGGTGTCCTCGTGGGGCATCACCATCCCCGAGAACTCGGCGGTCGTCAGCTTGTGGTAGACACCGCCGTCTCCGGGATCCTGCATGGAGAGCATCCAGCGAACGTTCCAGAGTACCTCGTCCAGCAGGTCGGGGACGCGGTCGCCAGATTCGGGGATATCCGTTTCCAGCCCAACCACGGCCTCGGGGTAGTCCTCGATCAGGGCGAGCAGGGTACCGGTCGAGATCCCCGAGCTGACGACGTATTTGTTGTAATCTCCTGCGTCGTACCAGCCGTAAGGGGCGGAGATGACGGTCCCGGCAGGGCGTCCGGGAGAAGCCGCGGAGGGATGGACCCGCACGCGGTCGTCCGGATGTCCCGCGGGGCGCGCCCACCGTCCCGCGTACTCGGGCAGCGCCGGGGCGGACACGCGGTGGTAGTAGAAGGCCTTCATCGCCCCGCGCGCGACCTCGGCGTGAACCTCCGGTGCGATCTCGAACGACGGCGAGGCGCCCACGCCGGGCACCTCCAACCGATATTGCCCGGGGCTGCGCAGGGCCGAAAAGTCAGCCCTGCGCGCGGGTGCTCCCCAGGCCGGGTGCTCGCGGGGCGGCTCGAGCTTGCCGCTGAAGACCGGCTCTCCGCCGTTGGCGGGTGCGACCCAGAACTCGTCTCCCTGCGCCCCCACCACCACCGCGATCTTCTCCCCATCCGGGTAGAACCCCACCTGGTTCAGGTGCACCCCCGGCGTTTGTTGCGGGGCGAGCAGAAGGAGGGCGATGGCCGCGAGCATGGCCCGGAATTAGGGCTGGGGGTCGTAATCCACCACGAACACGTCCTCGTGGATGCCGAGCTCGCCCAGAAGGCGCCCGAACGCCTGGTGCTCAGGGTGCGGCAGGTAGGTGTCGCGCGCGGCGGCGCTCTCGAAGGTGATCGTGTAGACGTGGTCGAAGCCCTGGTCCTTCCCCTCGGGGCTGTGGTTCTGCCCGTGCTCGAAGGCGATGATGCCGGGGATCTTGTTCTTCAGCTCGCGGAAGGCGTCGGTGAGCTGCTGGATCTGCTCCTCGGTGGCGTCCTCACGGAAGCGGAAGACGACGATGTGGCGCACCGAGCCGGCTGGCGGGGCCTGCAGGGTGGTGGCCTGCGTCGCGGCGTCGTCGGTGGCGCTCTCCTCCTGCGCGGCCGAAGCGTCCTCGGCCGGTGCGGGGGCGCAGGCGGCAAGCAGGGCCAGGGACAGCACGGCGGTGGCGATCTTCGTCATCGTCTGGTTTGGTGTCGGGAAGGGGCTCGAACAACGCGCGGCGCCCGGTGCACCACGCGACGGACCCCGTGACGATGCGGCGAGTCGCGCGGCTCGGCAAGGGAGACGGTTGCAGGCAGGCGAGGAGAGAGGGAGTGACAAGGTGACAAGGTTGACCAGGTGAGGGCGGGGTAGGCAGGACAGGGAGACAAGGAGACAAGGAGATCGTGGGCCTGCCCCGTTTTAGTGGACAGTCGAAGACTTCCCTCTGGAGGGTTTTGATGCCGTCCCCACCAGAGGGGCCCGAAGCGCCGAAGGCGCGCGGCGCCCTTGAGCAATGGGCTATACGCCTGCGCACTGACGAGTAGCCGCCGGCCGAGTTCATCGCCGGCCTTGGTGATTCGAAGCTGCGGCGTCGAGTCGCTGCTCTCATCGAGCCGAGGCACCAGCCCGAAGTACGCTCCCACCTCTCGGCTGGCAGAGAATCGGCTGGGATCCTC
>DASVBS010000036.1 GCA_036375715.1 Longimicrobiaceae bacterium
CGCCGCAGGCCAAGGTGAGCGCAACGCGCGGGTACGGTGCCGAGGTGATCCCGTACGATCCGCGCGAGACGGTGCGCGAGGAGCTGGCGGAGCGAGTGCGGGCAGAGCGGGGGATTGCGTTGATTCCCCCGTACGATCACCCTGATGTCATCGCCGGACAGGGGACCACCGCGCTCGAGCTCCTGGAAGAGGTAGACGGCCTGGAGCTGATCGTGGCACCCTGCGGCGGTGGCGGATTGCTGTCGGGAACCGCCCTCGCGGCGCTGCGCTTTCAGGGTTGTCGAGTGGTCGGTGCCGAGCCGGTGCTGGCCGACGATGCGGTGCGGACCTTTCGCACCGGCAGGCTGCACCGGGTGCGTAATCCCCCGACCATCGCTGACGGATTGCGCACGCCCTCGCTCGGGGCGTTCACCTGGCCGGTCATCCGCGAGCACGTCGCCGACATGGTGACCGTGTCTGACGAGGAGATCGTGGAGGCGATGCGCTTCTACTGGACACGGATGAAGCTCATCGTGGAGCCCTCGGGAGCCGTGTCCCTGGCTGCTCTCCTGAACAGGGAGGAATTGCGTGGTGCTGGAAGGGTGGGTTTGATCGTCAGCGGCGGCAACGTGGACCTGGAGGTGGCCTGCGCCCTCCTGACTTCGCGTTAGCGGCCGATACTATAGCCGTTATGCAGGACCGCACGTCGATGGTTGCCTCCGCCCGTATGCTGGAATCGATGACGACAGCTAAGATCAAAGTCCCGGGGTCCACTCATCCCGACCGGATCCTGGTCGTGGATGACGAGCCGAACATCTGCCGGCTGCTGCAACGTTATCTTGGCCGGCTTGGATACGACGTGGTGACGGCCGGCTCAGTGCCGGAGGCGCTCGAGAAGCTGGAGGGTAGCCATTTCGACCTGGTCCTGACCGACCTGCGTCTACCGGGGCCTTCGGGCCTTGACCTCCTGGTCGAAGTGCGCACGCGGGCACCCGGGACGCGCACCATGTTGATGAGCGCGCACGCGGACGTCTACGCGGCTTCGGCCGCCATCGAGCGCGGCATCGACCAGCTCATCGTGAAGCCATTCGAGCTCGAGGACCTGCGGGCGCGGGTCACCGACTCGCTGGCCAAGCGCCGCGCAGCGCGCGAAGAGGTCGCCGAACGCGAGCGGCTGGAGTCGCGCCTGCGCCAGCGCGACACGGAGAGCAAGATCTGGGTCCTGCGCGCCGCTCACGCGCTGGCGAGCGCCGTGGAGGCGAAAGACGAGTACACCGCCGGCCACGCCGCCCGCGTGACCGCCTATGCGCTCACCATCGCCGACGACCTCGGCTCCATCGACCCCGTGCGCTTCCGCCTCGCCGGCGACCTGCACGACGTCGGCAAGATCGGCGTACCCGACAGCGTGCTCAACAAGCCGGACAAGCTCACCGAGGAAGAGTTCAACCTGATCAAGAAGCACCCGTCGACCGGGGCGCACATCCTCGAGCCGCTCATCGACGATCCCCTGGTGCTCGGTGTAGTCCGCTGGCATCACGAGCGGTGGGACGGGCGCGGCTACCCGGACGGGCTGTCCGGAACCGACATCCCCCTGCCGGCGCGAGTGCTCGCGGTGGCAGACACCCTGGACGCAATGACCTCGCACCGCGCCTACCGCAGTGGCCTGCCCTGGGAGACGGCGGTCGCGGAGATTCGGCGCTGCGCGGGGATGCAGTTCGACCCCACAGTGGTCGCCGCCTTCGAACGGGTGCTCCCCACGCTGGCCATGCAGTATGAGGACTTCTCCCGGAACTTCTCGAACTCGCCCGCTCTGGTTGCCTGAAGCGGGCTTGCCCGGCTGCGAGGCGGCCCCTATTACGGAAAGCGAGGGTTGTGGCGGCACGATGCCGCGCGCAGCCCTCGCGTTTCTCGTTAAGGGGGATGTCGATGGAGGATCCGATCGCCCGGTTCGTGGCGCTGCTCGACGAGGCTCGCGAGCTGGGCTTGCACGAGCCAACCGCAATGGCTCTCGCCACTGCCGACGCCGAGGGACGACCGTCGGTGCGGATGGTCCTGCTCAAAGGGGTCGACGAGCGCGGCTTCGTCTTCTACACCAACCTGGAGAGCCGCAAGGCGGAGGAGCTGAAGGCGAATCCTCGGGCGGCGCTCTGCTTTCACTGGGGACCGATGGAGGCCCAGGTCCGCGTCGAAGGCCCGGTGTCCCCCGTGAGCGACGCCGAAGCCGACGCGTACTTCGCCTCGCGACCGTATGGTAGCCAGATCGGCGCGTGGGCGTCGCGACAGAGCCGGCCGCTTCCGGACCGGGGGGAGCTGGAGGCCCGCATCCAGGAGTTCGAATCGCGCTACCCCGAGGGATCCGTCCCCCGCCCGCCCTTCTGGTCAGGCTTCCGAGTGCATCCGGAACGGATCGAGTTCTGGTCCGGGCGACCGAGCCGCCTGCACGATCGGCAGGTCTACCTGCGCATCGACGGAGGCTGGCGGGTCGAGCGCCTCTACCCCTGATTGGCGCCGCGCCGTCCGGATTCAACTCGCCCTGATTCACCCCGCCGGGATCAGCAGGCGGATCGGTCAGCGCCCACCCACTCCCCTTCCAGAAAGGGCTTGCTAGCGCCGGTCGCGTCGACCAGACGCAGGGGGGCTGCCCCGGAAGCGTTACCGGCCCGGGTCTGCAGCCTGACTCGTGCCGGCAACTCCAGCGGGGCGCGGAAGCGGGCCTGGAGGCGGCGCGTGTCCCGGCCAGTCGCCCGCATCATCTCGTGCGCCACCATCGCCAGCGCGCAGTGGCCATGCAGGATGGGGCGCGGGAAGCCCAACAACCGGGCGCTCCACGGCCAGAGGTGGATCGGGTTGAAGTCTCCAGAGGCACGGGCGTAGGTCAGCCCGGCGCTCGCCGGCAGATCCCAGGAGGCGACATCCCGCCACGCCGCGTCTGCCGCCTCGCCCGCCTCCGCCCGCTCCGGGTTGGCGCTCCGCGTGCCACTGCGCGGCGTCCCCAGCGGGGCCTCGGCGCCGCGAATCAGCAGGGACGTACGGTTCTCCTGTGCGAGCTGTCCCGCCGCGCTCCAGCTTCGGCAGCGGAGCTGCAGGACAAGCCCGCGGGAGTGTCCCTCCAGGCCGTCCAGCTCGACCCGGCAGCGCACGCGATCTTCCCGGCGGAGCGGCCTCACCACCACCAGCTCGCCGCCCAGGTGCACCAGTCCGCGCTTCGGTAGCGGCAGCCCATCGTGAGCCAGCAGCTCCAGCACCAGGGCCGTCTCCCATATTGCGCTGATGGTAGGGGGTAGGAGAGGGGAATCCCTCCAGAGATCCGCTCCGCGGGTGGCCGCGAGATAGCGCTGAAGCCGCGAGCTGGGAAGCAAGAGAGCCTGATGCTCCACCGCTATCTTGCGCGAAGGAACGCTCGCCCTGGGTCGTCCCCGTTCTCCCCTGCGGCGGATCCCGACCAGCGCTAGCCGCAGCGCTGCATTGAGGTGCGACGGCGTGCGAGTCGACATCAGCCCTCGGCCCTGAGTACCTGCACCGCAAGCTTTCGCTCGCGAGGACCGTCCCATTCGCAGAGGTAGATCCCCTGCCAGGTGCCCAGCACAAGCTCCCCTTCGCTCACGATCACGGTCAGCGACGGTCCGAAGAGACTCGTCTTCAGGTGACTGTCGCTGTTCCCCTCCGCATGCCGGTAGTAGTCCTCCCGCTTCGGGACCAGCCGTTCGACCTTCGCCACCAGGTCCCGCACCACATCCGGGTCGGCGTTCTCGTTGATGGTGAGCCCGGCCGTGGTGTGCAGGCTCTGGATGACGACCACGCCCTCACGAACCCCCGACGCACGGACCGCGCTAGCGACCTCGTCCGTGACTTCTACCAGCTCGCACCGGGTGCGGGTGCGAACGCGAATGATGTTCATAGCTGCGATCCAAGCTCGTCGAGAAAGCTCCGAAGCGCCGCGGCCACCGCATCGGGCTTCTCTGCCGCAGCCATGTGCCCCGCCCCGGGAATGATCTCCAGCCTCCCACCCGAGGCCTGCGCGATCGCCCTCGACTCCTCGACAGGGGTGATGCCGTCCTCCTCCCCCACGATCACCAGCACCGGAACACCTAGCTGCCGCAGCAGGGCGCCCGAGTCCGGCCGTGCGGCCATCCCTCGCAGGGCCGCCATCACGCCGCGAGGGGAGGTGGCCGCCATCCGCTCGCGCCAGCGCTGCTTCAGCTCCTCCGGAGCGCCGGGAGCGAACAGCTTCCCGACCATCTCGTCGGCGACGAAGCCCGTCCCCTCGCGCAGCACGCGCTCCGCCGTCCGATGGCGGGCTACTGCCGCTTCGTCGCTGTCGGCGGCGGTGCGGCTATCCACGAGCACCAGGGCACGCACTCTCTGCGGATACTTGCGCGCGAAGGCCAGGCTCACATATCCGCCCATCGACATGCCTACCAGCACCACCGGCCGATCCTCGTCGGCCGCCGCGAGCACCTCCAGCACATCGTCCGCCATCTCCTCCATCGAGGCGGTGTCCCCTGCCTCGCTGCGGCCATGCCCTCGCAGGTCCGGGACGATGAGGCGGTACGCGTCGGACAGATGCCCCACCACATCGTCCCACAGGTGACTGGACAGGGGATAGCCATGGAGAAGGAGGACTGGGGGACCGTCTCCCAGGACCTCGAAGTGGATGCGCAGACCCGCCGACCTGGTCTCCATCTTCGTTCGTTCCGAATCGGGTGAGGAGGGATGGCCCGAGCGCGGGTGAAAGAGCCGTGCCGTCGGTTGCCGGGCAACGAGCCCCCCATATCTTAACGGCGTTTGGAATGCCTCGTGCAAGCGGCGGGATCTTTTCGCATACCGAATGTCATCGATGAAGCAGTCGCGTCCCGATCGAAAGAGCACCCTCAACGTATCCGCCAGGACGGGCACGCACACCGAAGACGAGCGGCTGCTCGCGACTCGTCCCACGGAAGTCGACTTCACGCACACCGATCCGTGGCGCGTCTTCCGTATCATGGGCGAGTTCGTGGAGGGTTTCGACACCCTGGCGAAGATCGGGCCGGCGGTCGCCATCTTCGGCTCGGCGCGCATACCCTTCGGCCACCCGCAGTACGAGATGGCGAGAGAGGCCGCCCGACTGGTCGCCGAGGCCGGGTACGCGGTGATTACCGGCGGCGGCCCCGGGGTCATGGAGGCGGCGAACCGCGGGGCCGTGGAAGGTGGAGGGCTCTCCATCGGCTGCAACATCGAGCTTCCGTTCGAGCAGGGGATCAACCGCTATGTGGAAATACCGATCAATTTCCACTACTTCTTCGTGCGGAAGACGATGTTCGTGAAGTACTCCGAAGCCTTCATCATCCTCCCCGGGGGCTTCGGAACCATGGACGAGCTGTTCGAGGCCCTCACCCTGGTCCAGACGGGGAAGATCCGTGACTTCCCTGTGATCCTTCTCGGCAGCTCGTACTGGAAAGGATTGCTCGACTGGATCCGCAACGTGATGCTGCACGAGGGCAAGATCTCACCCGACGACCTCGAGCTCCTCGTAGTCACGGACTCGCCTCAGCACGCGGTCGACGTGATCCTCGAGGCCAGAAGAGGACGGGTGCAGGAAGAGGAGCCTGCCAGCCCCGAAAAGCACGACGCCCAGTAGGGTCGAGGCATCCTCCGGACGACGAGACCCCTTACGGCACACTTTCGATCGAACAACGAATAGCCATGTCCACGCCCATTCGCGACTTCATCCGCCACCACTTCCGACACTTCAATGCCGCTTCGCTGGTGGAGGCCGCAGAAGGATGGAAGCGTCACCTGGAGGGGGGCGGCAGCATGATGGTGACGGTGGCCGGCGCGATGAGCACCGCGGAGCTCGGGGTCTCCCTCGCGGAGATGATCCGGACGGGGAAGGTCCACGCGATCACCACCACAGGGGCCAACCTCGAGGAGGACATCTTCAACCTGGTGGCGCACGAGCACTATGAGCGCATCCCTAACTGGCGCGGCCTGACCGCCGAGGATGAGCACGCACTTCTGCAGCGCCACATGAACCGGGTGACGGACACATGCATACCGGAGCACGAGGCGATGCGGAAGATCGAGGCCGTCGTGCTGGAGGAGTGGCTGGCGGCGGATCGGGCCGGGGAGCGCTACTTCCCCCACGAGTTCATGTACCGTGTGGTGAGGAGCGGCAAGCTCGACGGCGAATACCAGATCGATCCGAAGGATTCGTGGGTGCTCGCCGCGGCGGAGAAGGATCTGCCGATCTTCGTGCCCGGCTGGGAGGACTCGACCCTGGGGAACATGTACGCCGCGCACGTCATCAACGGCGACGTGAAGAACGTGCACACCGTGCGCACGGGTATCGAGTACATGATGCGTTTGGCGGACTGGTATATGGAGACGGCGCCGCGCAGCTCGGTCGGCTTCTTCCAGATCGGTGGCGGCATCGCCGGCGACTTCCCCATCTGCGTGGTGCCGATGCTCGAGCAGGACCTCCAGCGCGAGTCGGTCCCGCTCTGGGGGTACTTCTGTCAAATCTCCGACTCGACTACCAGCTACGGCTCCTACTCCGGCGCCGTGCCCAACGAGAAGATCACCTGGGGCAAGCTCGGGGTCGACACCCCGAAATACATGATCGAATCCGACGCATCCATCGTCGCCCCGCTGATCTTCGCCTATGTGCTGGGGTGGTGAGTGGCGCCATGCCTACCGCACTGCCCGCCGGCCGGCCCAGCTCGACCCGCGGCCGGTAACGCTATTGCTGAAAGGATCGCGGATGAACCGCTGCCGTCGTTCTGAGCATGCATGAGCCCTCTGCGATGACGTCCGACGCTCGAACCGAGCTCGACCTGCTCATCTCGACTCGGCGCGACCTGCATCGCCATCCAGAGGTCGGCTACGAGGAGCGGCGCACTGCCGGTATCGTCGCGGACCGGCTCCGCGCGGCGGGGTGGGAGGTGCAGGAGGGCGTTGCGGTGACGGGCGTGGTAGGCACGCTGCGCGGCGGTGCGGGCGAGGGCCCGACCCTGATGCTGCGGGCGGACATGGACGCCCTGCCCATCCAGGAAGAGGCCGCGCACGAATACGCCTCCCTCAACCCCGGGCGTATGCACGCCTGCGGGCACGACGCCCACGTCGCGATCGGCCTGGCCGTCGCCGAGCGACTCGCCCGGCGCCGCGACGAGTGGAGGGGAACCGTCCGCTACGTGTTCCAGCCGGCGGAGGAGGGCGGGTTCGGCGCGCTCCGCATGATCGAGGAGGGGGTGCTGGAGGGGGTGGACGCCGCCCTCGGGCTCCACGTCTGGATGGACCTGGAAGCCGGCACCGTCGGCGTGGTCGAGGGCCCGATGATGGCCGGCTCGCGCGAATTCCGCATCGAGGTGCGCGGGCGCGGCGGTCACGGCGCCATTCCGCACGAAACGGTAGACGCGGTGATGGTCGCCAGCCAGATCGTCGTCGCCGCCCAGACTATCGTTTCGCGCAATACCTCCCCTCTCGAGACCGCGGTGCTCACCGTAGGCGCTTTCCGCGCTGGAGACAGCCCCAACATCATCGCCGACGTGGCGGTGTTGGAAGGAACGCTGCGCGGCTACAGTACCGAGCTGCTCCGCCGCATGCAGGCACGTCTGGTGGAGCTCGCAAACGGCGTCGCCGCGGCCTTCGGCGCCACCGTCGACGTCAGCTTCGGCAAGCTGCCCTACCCGCCCACCATCAACGATCCCCGGATGGTGTCGCTGGTCGTTTCCGCGGCCAGCCGCTTCCTCTCCCCCCAGCAGATCCGCCTCGATCCGGAAGTGCGGACCATGGCCGCCGAGGACTTTGCGGAGTACGGCCTGCGTGTGCCTGCCTGCTACTTCTTCCTCGGCATCCGCGATGAGGCGGCCGGCATCGTGCATCCCCATCACTCTCCCCGGTTCGACGTCAGCGAATCCGTCCTCCCCCTGGGAGTCGACATCCTCGAGGCGGCGGCGGTCTCCTATCTGAACGCCTCCGACTGAAGGCGCATGTTCGTAGTCGACAAGCTGATCCTGCTCGCGGGCATCCTCGTGCTCGTGGCCATCGTGT
This sequence comes from Longimicrobiaceae bacterium, assembly GCA_036375715.1. NCBI lineage: Bacteria > Pseudomonadati > Gemmatimonadota > Longimicrobiia > Longimicrobiales > Longimicrobiaceae > Longimicrobiaceae bacterium. Next base: position 8,008 of record DASVBS010000036.1, read on the forward strand.
CGAGCAAGTTCTCGTCACGTATGGGGTTGCCGGTGCTTGTCCTGTTCCTGGGATTGGGGATGCTGGCGGGGGAGGAGGGGATCGGCAGGATCGCCTTCGAGGATTATCCTCTCGCTCACGGCGTCGGCACCCTCGCGCTGGCCGTCATCCTCTTCGACGGCGGTCTGCGCACGCCGCTCTCCAGCTTTCGTCGGGTCCTGGGTCCCGCCATGGTGCTCGCCACCGCCGGGGTCGTGGTCACCGCCGCCATCACCGGCCTGGCCGCCGCTCTGATTCTGGGCATTCCGCTGCTGCACGGGCTTCTTCTCGGCAGCATCGTGGGATCCACCGACGCGGCGGTAGTCTTCTCGCTGCTCCGCGGCAGAAGCGTGAACCTGGACGAACGGCTCAGCGCCACGCTGGAGGTGGAGAGCGCCTCCAACGACCCGATGGCCGTCTTTCTGACCATCGGCGTCGCGCAGATCATCCTGGGAGACCTCGAACCCGGGCTGGCGATCCTCGGCTTCCTCGCGATGCAGGCAGGGGTCGGCGCGTTGGCGGGCATCGCGGTGGGACGCCTGTCGGTCTTCCTGATCAACCGCATCAACCTCGATGCGGCGGGGCTCTACCCCATCCTCACCGCGGGCTGCGGGCTCCTTGCTTACGGCCTGGCGGCATCGCTCGGAGGCAGCGGCTTCCTCTCCGTGTACATCGCGGGGATCGCGCTGGGAAACGCCGAGATCGTCTTCCAGCGCGGCATCCTGCGCTTCATGGACGGGATGGCGTGGCTCGGTCAGATCGTAATGTTCATCGTGCTCGGACTCCTCAGCACTCCGAGCCACATTCTCAGGGTCACCGGTGGCGGATTGCTGGTCTCCGCGGCCCTCATATTCCTCGCCCGCCCCGTGGCCGTCTTCCTCCTCCTCGCTCCCTTCCGTTACGCCTTCAAGGAGTTGCTGCTGATCTCCTGGGTCGGGCTGAAGGGATCGGTACCGATTGTGCTCGCGAGCTACCCGCTCATGATGGGGGTGCCCGGCTCCGTGCTCCTGTTCAACGTCGTTTTCTTCGTGGTGCTGGTCTCCGCCATGACACAGGGGGGAACGCTTCCACGTCTGTCACGATGGCTGGGGCTGGCGAGGCCGCTGGAGCCCGAGCCGCCCATGACGCTGGAGGTGACGTCTCTCCGGCACGTCGACGGCGACATCGTCGAATACCGCGTCACCCCCGATTCCCGCGCCGCGAACAAGCTGGTGCGTGACCTGGGCCTCCCCGAAGGAGTCGTGGTTTCGATGATCGCCAGACAGCAGCGGATCCTGCCCCCGCGCGGCAGCACACAGGTGCTGCCGGGGGATTACGTTTTCCTGGTGATGCGCCCCGGCGTGCGACCGCTGGTAGACAGGGTCTTCGGCCCGCAGGGCCCGCCGGAGGAGATGGAACCGCGCATCGAGTTCCCCCTTGCCGCAGAGACCACGGTCGGCGAGCTCGAGGACTACTACGGCGTCCGCATCGACAGCCCGCCCGAGACGACCCTCGGCGCGCTCGTGGAGCAGAGCATTGCGCCGCGACCGGTAAGCGTGGGCAGCTCACTTGCTCTGGAAGGGGTGGTGCTCCACGTGCGCGAGGTGGCGGAGGGAAAGGTCGTCCAGATCGGACTGGAGATCCTCATGTCGGAAGGAGGGTCTGCCGATGAGCCGGCAGGCCTGGACGAGAGCCCGGGTGAGCCGGCCGCATGAAGCGCTGGAGCTACGAAGGGCGGTGGGGCCTGATCACCGGTGCGTCAGCCGGTCTGGGGGCGGAGTTCGCCCGCCAGCTGGCGACCAGACGAATGTCGCTGGTGCTCTCAGCGAGGCGCGTCGAGCGGCTGGAGCAGTTGGCCTCCGAGCTGCGCGAGCGCCACGACGTCGAGGTGATCGTCGTGCCGGCCGATCTCTCCCGCGAACGCGAAGCGATACGCCTCTGGACTGCCGCCTCCGCTGAGCGGAGCATCGACCTGCTGGTCAACAACGCCGGTTTCGGCGCCCAGGGGCGATTCGACGAGGTGCCGGTCGAGCGCCTGGCGGACATGGTGCGGCTCAACTGCATCGCCGTCCTGGAACTGGCGCACGCAGCCGTGCGCGAGATGCGCAACCGTGGCGACGGAGGGATCATCAACGTCGCCTCGCTGGCCGCCTTTCAGCCGGTTCCCCGACTTGCCACCTACGCAGCCACGAAGGCATTCGTGCTCTCGCTCTCGCAGGCGCTCTGGGCGGAGAACCGCGATGCCGGCGTGCGGGTGGTGGCGCTCTGCCCCGGTCGCACGCCGACCGAGTTCCAGGGAGTGGCCGGCACCGGCGATCCGCGGGGGAGCTTTGGCGTGCTCGAACCCGAGGCCGTAGTACGGTCCGCGCTCGCGGCGCTCGAAAGAGGGAAGATCTCGGTGGTACCCGGGCTCGAGAACCGGCTCGCTTCCGTTGCCGGCAGGTTGGTTCCCCGCACTCTCCTTACCGGTGTGCTGGGGCCGATCATCGAGCGCCGGTCCCAGCGGGGTCGGAAGGAATGGTGACGGATATCGATGCCATCCGCTGACGCTTGCTCAGAGCAGCGCGAGCGCCATCCAGAAGAGCAGCGCGAGTGCACTGCCGATTCCCAGCGTCACCACGAGGACCCGGCCGGTCGGCCCGGCGGGGCCCGGGGTGTGCAGGTCCCTCACGGCAACCTGCCGACGGCGCTCAATTCCGGGATTCAGCACCTTGCGCACTTCAGCTTCCAGCTCTTCCTCGAAGGGATCGATTTCCGGGGTCGACATCTCAGACCGCGGGCGGCGGTGAAGTCGGCTCCGGCGGGCGCACCGGCTCGCTCGCCGGATGGGTGAGCGGCTCCCCCGGCGTTGGACCCGCTTCGGCGGCTCGCTGGGCCGCGCGCTCCGCCACCTGCTGTTGGAGCTCCGCTCCCTTTTCGATTCCCTTCTCCACCGCGATCTTGCCGATCCTCAACGACTCTTCGGCTACCTTGCGGCTGCCTTCCGCGACTTTGCGACCGCTCTCCGCAAGCTTGCGGCTTCCCTGTGACAGGATCTGCTTGAGGTGTTCGGCGTCCTCGCTGTGGAAGTCCTTCAGGTTCTCCAGCGCATCCGCGTTGTCCACATCGAAGTACGGCGCACTGCGGAAGCCGAGCTGACGCGCATAGAGACTCACCGGCAGCTGGCCGAGCGTGGTGTTGTAGCGTTTCACCTCCGCATTGTACGTTTCCCGCTTCGTCTGCAGGTCCGTCTCGATCCGGTCGAGCTGCTCCATGAGCTGCTGGAACGTCGCATTCGCCTTGAGATCGGGATACTGATTCGCCAGCTTCATTACCTGGTTGATCGCCCCGGCGGCCGCCGCCCCCGCGCCCACCGAGATCTCGTCCCCGCTGCTCGCCACGGAGATGTGGGTAAGCTTCTCGTGATCGGCATATCCCCGAGCAATGTCGATCAGCTTATTGGTGAGATCGATCCGCTTCTTCATCGCGGCCATCACGTTGGCGTGCGCTTCGCGGACCGCCTGCGCCAGCCGCTGCAACCCGTTGTACTGTTTGATTACGAAGAAGAGCACCACCGCGACGATGAGCAGCAGCAGGAACATGTTCACTCCTTGGGTTGTTTCGGCAGCACGATTGCAGGATGGTCGGGACAACCGGTGGAAGGCACCGGTCGCCTGCGGGGTTGAGAGGAGCGTCGGGGTGGAAGAAGGTTGGATGTCGCCCGGCACGATGCGATGTTCCCGCACCACCCGTCAAGCAAACTTTTGATTACCGGGCGACGGTCGTCCACCGGCCGCCAGCATGCTGCCTTCCCCACGCGAGTCGCCGCATGACCTTCCGACAAACGCCTCCCGAGCTCGGCAACGAATTCGACAACGATCGCGTGCTTCGCTCGCTGCTGCACCGGCTGTTGCCCGAAGATGTGCGGCGCGCCGTCGAACCGGAGCTTCGGGAGATGGGGGAGCTCGCGGGTGGCAAGCTCTACCGGATGCAGCTCGCCGATCGCCTCAACGAGCCGCGCCTCACCCACTGGGATGCCTGGGGAAACCGCATCGACGAGATTACGCTGACCCCGCTCTGGCGGGAGGCGGAGCGAATCGCCGTGGAAAAGGGCGTGGTGGCCACGGCGTACGAGCAAGCCCACGGGCCATTCTCCCGGATTCACCAGTTCGCGCTGGCCTACCTCTTCACTCCGTCCACGGACATGTACTCCTGCCCGCTGGCCATGACGGACGGGGCCGCGCGCACCCTGCTCGACAGTGGCACCCCTGAGCTGATCGAGCGCACCGTCCCTCACCTGGTGAGTCGCGATCCCACCACCTTCTGGACCAGCGGCCAGTGGATGACGGAGGCGAGCGGCGGCTCGGACGTCGGCGAGACCGAGACGGTCGCGCGGCCGGATGGGGATCGCTGGCGACTGTACGGGCTGAAGTGGTTCACCTCCGCGGCGACCTCGCAGCTCGCCCTTGCCCTGGCCCGGCCGGAGGGTGCGCCACCGGGAAGCCGCGGGCTCACCCTCTTCTGCCTGGAAACCCGGGATGAGCAGGGTCGCCTAGCTGGAATCCGGGTGCGACGACTGAAGGACAAGCTGGGCACGCGGAAGCTGCCCACCGCCGAGCTCGAGTTGGATGGGGTCGAGGCCGTGCCGGTGGGTGAGATGGGCGCGGGGGTCCGCAGCATCGTCCCGCTGCTCAGCCTCACCCGGACCTGGAACGCGGTGAGCGCCTGCGCGTACATGGGCCGCGGCATCGCGCTGGCCAGGGACTACGCCGGCAAACGGGTCGCTTTTCGCCAGCCGCTCTCCGAGCACCCGCTCCACCTGGATACCCTGGCGACGCTGCAGGCGGAGTTCGAGGGCGCCATGAATCTCACCTTCCGGCTGGTGGAGCTGCTGGGCAAGGCCGAAACGGGAGAGGCGACCGAAGAGGAGGCGCGACTGCTGCGGCTCCTCACCCCGATCGCCAAGCTGCTTACCGCCCGCCAGGCAGTCACCGTCACTAGCGAGTGTCTCGAGGCGCACGGTGGCGCCGGGTACATCGAGGACACGGGCCTCCCGTACCTCCTCCGCGATGCGCAGGTCCTCACCATCTGGGAGGGAACCACCAACGTCCTCGCCCTCGACGTCCTGCGCGCGCTCGACGGCGGACCCGCGGACCCGGCGAGGCGCGAGATCCGACGCTGCGAAGGGCTCATTCACGATCCGGCGCTGCGACGTGCAGCGAAGGCGGCCGTCGACTGGCTGGACGCCGCCGAGCACTGGCGCGATTGGGCGAATGCCGGAGATCATGCTGAGCTGTACGCGGGCGCCCGCCGCTACGCCCTGGCGCTCGGTCGAGCGCTGGAGGTCGCCCTCACCGCCGCGCACGCGCAATGGTCCATCGATGTGGAGGGAGACCGGCGGGCCGCCGCGGCCGCCACGCGCCTTTCGCACGCGGTCCCGCCCCTGCTGCCCCCTGCGCTTCCGGCGAGTCGCGCCCTTGCACTCGATCTGCCGCTCGACCGGCCTTGACACGCAGCCCGGCGGCGAGGTATTAAGTCCCGCCGTCCGACGGTTTTCCGCCGCCGGGTGCATCTCTCGAGAACGTTACAGCACCGCAGATGCCCACCATCGCCTTTCAGGGCGAGCTCGGCGCCTTCAGCGAGGAGGCGGTCTACCGGTTCTTCGGCCCGGATGCCACCCCCGTCCCGCGACGCAGCTTTCCCGAGGTGGGAGAGGCGGTGGCTGCCGGCAGTGTTGATTTCGGACTCCTGCCGATCGAGAACTCGCTGGCCGGCAGCGTAGTCGGTAGCTACGACGTGCTGAGCCGGGGTGACCTGGAGGTGGTGGGCGAGGTGGTGATCCCGATCCATCACTGCCTGCTCGCGCGACCCGGGGCCACCATCGACGGCATCACTCAGATCCTCTCGCACCCGGTCGCGCTGGCCCAGTGCCAGCGCTTCCTGCAGGAGCATCCGGACAAGGAGGCGGTCGCCTTCTACGACACCGCGGGGGCCGCCCGGGAGGTAGCCAGCGGTTCGGACCTCCACCGCGCCGCCATCGCCGGGCGTGGCGCCGCCCGGCGATACGGCCTGCAGATTCTGGCGGAGGAGATAGAGGATCGGCACGACAATCAGACCCGGTTCCTGGCCGTGGCCAGGCCCGGCGAGCGCCCCGAATCGATCGAAGCGAGCGGGGCGATGAAGAGCGCGCTCCTGGTGGAGACCAAGAATACCCCGGGGGCACTGGTCCGCCTCCTGGTGCCCTTTGCGGAGCGCGGGATCAACCTCTCGAAGATCGAGTCACGACCCGGAACCGAGCCGTGGAGCTATCGTTTCTTCATCGAGGTGGAGGCGGACGCCGAATCGGAGGCGGCGCGTGCGGCACTGAGCGAGGCGCGCCAGCACGCGGCGCGACTGCAGATCCTGGGAAGCTTTCCCAGGGGCGGGTTGTAGCGGCCCCGCCAGCAGGGGCGCACCCCCGTACGGCTGCGACCGTAGCGCTCATCCGCTCGGCCGTGGGCTTGACAAGCCGGCGACGCCGCGTTTAGGTTGGGGCGAGCTTTACAAGGACACCTCGTATCCGCATGCATCGCACGCTCAACCTCGCGCTCGTCGTCGTTATTCGACTCCTCGGCCTGATTATCGGGCTCGGAGGAGAAGGCACGCGCGTGCAGAGAGCGAGCTTCGCAGCAGGTTAAGCGAGCATAACGATCGAAGACACCGCGGGCCTTCTCGAAAAAGAGAAGGCCCGCGTTTTTTTCCCGTCGCAAGGAGAGCTACCATGGACCGGATCCTGGTGTTCGACACCACGCTTCGAGACGGCGAGCAATCGCCGGGTGCGACCATGACCCCGGCGGAGAAGCTCAGGCTCGCTCACCAGCTCGACGCGCTCGGTGTGGACATCATCGAGGCCGGCTTCCCGGTGAGCTCTCCGGACGACTTCCTCAGCGTGCAGCAGATCGCCAAGGAGGTCCGCCGCCCGGTGATCGCCGCGCTGGCGCGCGCAACGGAGCTGGACGTGGAACGGGCCGGCCGGGCGCTGGAGCCGGCGGAGCGAGGGAGGCTGCACACCTTCATCGCGACCTCCGATATCCACCTCAAACACAAGCTGCGGATCTCGCGCGAGGAATGTCTTGACCGCGCGGCCGCCGCCGTCGCATACGCGCGCACCTTCACGGACGACGTGGAGTTCAGCGCCGAAGACGCTACCCGCACCGATCCCGATTTCCTCTGTCAGGTCGTGGCGGTCGCGATCCAGGCCGGCGCGCGCACGATCAACATTCCTGACACCGTCGGCTACGCGCATCCCGCCGAGTTCAGCAACCTGATCGCGACGCTGCTGAAGCGTGTACCCGCGCTGCGGGACGTGGTCCTGAGCGTGCACTGTCACAACGACCTGGGTCTGGCGGTGGCGAACTCCCTGGCAGCCATCGAGGCCGGCGCCCGCCAGGTGGAGTGCACCATCAACGGCATCGGGGAACGCGCGGGGAACGCCGCCCTGGAAGAGGTGGTGATGGCGCTGCGCGTGCGCGGGGATCACTACCATTTCGAGACCGCCATCAACACCCCCGAGATCCACCGCACCAGCCAGCTCCTCTCCTACCTCACCGGTATTCACCCACAGCCCAACAAGGCCATCGTCGGTCGCAACGCCTTCGCTCACGAGGCGGGCATCCACCAGGACGGCGTCCTGAAGGAGCGTTCGACCTACGAGATCATGACGCCGGAGATGGTCGGGGTGCCGGCCTCCCAGCTCGTGCTGGGCAAGCACTCGGGCAGGAACGCCCTCGGCCAGCGCTACCGCGAGCTGGGATACGAGCTGGACGCCGACGACCTGGAGCGGGCCTACAAGCTGTTCAAGATGCTGGCCGACCAGAAGAAGACGGTTCTGGACGAGGACCTCATCTCCATCCTCCATCACGGCACCATGGAGGACGTGCCCCAGACCTTCAAGCTCCAGACGCTCGAGGTCCTGTGTGGCAAGCGGCAGGCGGAGGCGGAGGTGGGTCTGGCAGAGGCCGGAGCGGGCGTGCGCTCGACCCGGGCGGCGGGAGACGGTCCGATCGCGGCTGCCTTCGCCGCCATCGACGCGCTCGTCCCCGAGTTCAAGCCCGAGCTCGAGGAGCTGTCGATCCTGTCGGCGACCCCAGGGCAGGATGCGGTGGGCGAGGTCACCGTACGGGTGAAGATCAACGGCAAGACCTTCACCGGCCGCGGCGGCTCTCCGGACATCGTGGATGGCGCCGTACGGGCGTACCTGCACGCCATCAACAAGGCGGCGAGCGCCCGCGCGCTGGAGGCGCAGCAGCTCGAGAAGGCAAGCTACCTCTGGGGAGTCTGAGATGTCGAGCGGCGCCCCCGGAAAGGTCCTCCTCTACGACACCACGCTGCGCGACGGGACGCAGCGCGAGGGGCTCTCCCTCTCGGTCGAGGACAAGCTGCGCATCGCCCGCGAGCTGGACGAGTTCGGCGTGCACTACATCGAAGGGGGCTGGCCCGGCTCGAACCCGAAGGACGCCGAGTTCTTCTCCCGGGCCCGTCACCTGAACCTGAAGAACGCACGCATCACTGCCTTCGGCAGCACGCGGCACGCCCGCAACCGCTGCGAGGACGACCCGAACATCCAGGCGCTGGTCGAGGCGGAGACTCCCGTGGTGGCGCTGGTCGGGAAAACCTCCACCCTGCACGTGGAGAAGGTTCTCGAGACCACGCTGGAGGAGAACCTCCGCATGATCTCGGAGAGCATCGCCTACATGAAGGCTCTGGGGAAAGAGGTCGTCTTCGACGGGGAGCACTTCTTCGACGGCTACCGCCTCGATCCGGAATATGCCCTGGCGACCGCCCGGGCGGCGGCAGAGGCCGGAGCCGACTTCGTGGTGCTCTGCGATACGAACGGGGGCTCCCTGCCGGAGGATGTGTCCGAGATCGTGCAGGCAGTGCGCGGGGCGGTAGACGTGCCGCTGGGCATCCACACGCACAACGACGGGGGCCTCGCCGTCGCCAACGCTATGGCGGCGGTCCGCGCCGGGTGCGTCCAGGTGCAGGGAACGATCAACGGCTATGGCGAGCGCTGCGGCAACATGGATCTGGTGCCGCTGATCGCCAACCTGCAGCTCAAGCTGGGATACGAGGTGGTCGCCCCTGAGCAGCTGCGCCGCCTGACCGAAGTCTCGCACTTCGTGGCGGACCTGGTGAACCTGAACCCGGACGCCCACGCGCCGTACGTCGGCCGCAGCGCCTTCGCCCACAAGGGCGGAATTCACGTGGCTGCCGTACACAAGCTCGCGAGCAGCTACGAGCACATCGATCCGTCCCTGGTAGGCAACGAGACGCGGATCGTGGTGAGCGAGCTGGCCGGGCGCCGCAACGTGCGGATGCGCGCCGAGGCGATGGGGCTGAAGCTGGAGGGGCTCGACCGGCGCGTGCTGACCCGGATCAAGGAGCTCGAATCGCAGGGCTTCCAGTTCGAGGCCGCGGACGGGTCCTTCGAGATGCTCGTGCGCCGGATGGCGCCCGACTACGAGCCGCCGTTCACCCTGCTCGGCTATCACGTGATCGTCGACAAGCAGGGGAATTCGGGCGCCCGCGTCCACGCGATGATCAAGCTCCAGGTGGGCGAGCAGGTGATGCACACGGCGGCAGAGGGGGCCGGCCCGGTAGAGGCGATGGACCACGCCATCCGCAAGGCGCTGCTCCCGCATTACCCGGAGTTGGAGCAGGTGCACCTCGTCGATTACAAGGTGCGCATCATCGACGCCCACCTCGGCGTGGCCGCCCGCCCGCGCGTGGTGATCGAATCAGCCGCCGGCGAAGAGCGCTGGAGCACCGTCGGCTGCTCTCCAAACATCATCGAAGCCAGCTGGCAGGCTCTCTGGGATTCTCTGGAGCTGCCGCTGCTGAGGAATGCAGAGCGGCGGCAGACCGTGGAGGTGGTGGCTGGATGAGAAATCGGTTATCCGCTATCCGTTATCCGCTATCTGTTGGGGCGTCTTCCCAGGATGATCGGTCAACGGGGCGGGTTGACCATGGAAGGACGACAAGCTGTCGACGGATAAACGGATAACGGAAATCGGATAACCCTTTTTCACAGGACCTGAGGCCAAGCATCATGCCCGCACCGCGTACCCTCTTCCAGAAGATCTGGGACGACCACCTGGTCCGGCCCGAGGGCAACGGCACTCCCGCCGTGCTCTACATCGACCTGCACCTGGTGCATGAGGTGACCTCGCCACAGGCCTTCACGGAGCTGCGGCGACGCGGGCTGAAAGTGCGGCGTCCTGACCAGACGATCGCCACCATGGACCACTCCACGCCCACGACCCCTCGGGTGAACGGGGTGATCCCGGTGACCGACGCCCAGGCTGCGGCGCAGCTCCGCCAGCTCGAGCAGAATTGCGCCGATTTCGGCATTCCGCTCTTCTCGCTGGGTACGGAGAACCAGGGAATCGTGCACGTCATCGGTCCCGAGCAGGGACTCACTCAGCCGGGAATGACCATCGTCTGCGGGGACAGCCACACCAGCACGCATGGCGCCTTCGGGGCGCTCGCGTTCGGCATCGGCACCTCGGAGGTGGGGCACGTGCTCGCCACCCAATGCCTGATCCAGAACCGTCCCAGGACGATGGAGATCCGGGTCGATGGGGAGCTGCAGCCCGGCGTGACCGCCAAAGACATCATCCTGGCCATCATCGCCAAGATCGGCACCGGCGGCGGCACCGGCTACGTGGTCGAGTACACTGGCTCGGCGATCCGCTCCCTCTCCATGGAAGAGCGGATGACGATCTGCAACATGTCCATCGAGGCGGGTGCCCGGGCGGGCCTCATCGCGCCGGACGAGACGACCTTCGAGTACATCCGCGGACGTAAGCACGCGCCGAAGGGCGCCGACTGGGACGCCGCGGTCGAGAAATGGCGCACGCTGCGCACCGACGAGGGGGCGACCTACGACGCCACCGTCACCCTCGACGCGAGCGAGCTGCGCCCGATGATCACCTACGGCACCAACCCCGGCATGGGGATGCCGATCGACGGCCTCATTCCCGATCCCGCCGAGGTGGAGGACCCGGCCCAGCGCGCCAGCCTGGAGAAGGCGCTCGCCTACATGGGGCTCCAGGGCGGGGTGCCGCTCCTCGGCCACCCGATCGACGTGGTCTTCGTGGGGAGCTGCACGAACTCGCGCATCACCGACCTTCGCCTCGCAGCCCAGGCGCTCAAGGGCAACCGGGTCGCTCCGGGCGTGCGGATGATGGTCGTACCTGGCTCGCAGCAGGTGAAGCGGCAGGCGGAGGAGGAGGGCCTGCGGGAGATCTTCGAGGAGGCCGGGGCCGAATGGCGCGAGGCCGGCTGCTCGATGTGCATCGCCATGAACGGCGACCAGCTCTCCCCTGGGCAGTACGCGGTCAGCACCTCCAACCGCAACTTCGAGGGGCGGCAGGGCATCGGCGGCCGGACCTTCCTGGCCTCTCCGCTGACGGCGGTCGCGTCGGCCGTGACCGGGCGCCTGGCCGATCCGAGGGCGCTGCTGTGAACCGCGAGCCGTTCAGCTCCGTCACCTCGGCGGTCGTGCCGATCCCGCGCAACGACATCGACACCGATCAGATCATCCCGGCCCGATTCCTCAAGACGATCAACCGCGCCGGCCTTGGTGACCAGCTGTTCAACGACTGGCGCTACCTTGCCGATGGCTCGCCGAACCCCGAGTTCGTGCTCAACCGGCCGGAGATGGCCGGCCGCGCGATCCTGCTGGCCGGCGACAACTTCGGCTGCGGCTCGTCGCGCGAGCACGCCCCGTGGGCGCTCACGGCGTGGGGCATCCGCGCGGTGATCAGCTCCAGCTTCGCGGACATCTTCCGCAGCAACGCGCTGAAGAACGGGTTGCTGCCGATCGTCGTCTCGGCCGAGGTGCTCGCGCGACTGTTCGCGCTGGCGGAGGCCGATCCTGACGTCGCGCTCACGGTCGATCTCGAGGCCCAGGAGCTGCGCCTCCCCGACGGCGAGGCCATTGCGTTCGAGATCGACGGCTTCGCGCGCCGCATGATCCTCGACGGGACCGATGAGCTGGGTTACCTTCTCGGCCTCGAGGAGCGCCTCGCGGCGTACGAGGCTCTGCACCCGCCGCGGGTCGACACGCTCGCGTCGGAGGCCGGGCGGTAAGCCACTCGTTCGGGGCGCGCCGCGAAGACGCCCGGGGTCGAGATCAGGTCTCGGCCAGCAGCCAGTCGATCGCCTCCAGGTAGCCACGCCACCCATGGCCGATCACCTGGTGGCGGGTCGCCGGTGCCGTGACTGACACGCGCCGCCACGCCTCGCGGGCGGTGATGTCGCTGATGTGGACCTCGACGGCGGGACGCTCACAGGCCACCAGCGCATCGTGGAGGGCGTAGCTGGTGTGTGACAGCGCGCCGAAGTTGCAGACCACCGCGTCGTAATCGAGCTGCTCGAGCCGATCGATCAGCGCGCCCTCGTGGTTCGATTGAAGCGCGTCGAGAAGGGCGCCATGCGCCAGGGCCCGGGCTCGGCACGCCTCCACGATCTCGTCGAGGCTCGTGGTCCCGTAGATCTCCGGCTGCCGCCGTCCGAGCGTGCCGAGGTTCGGTCCGTTGAGGAGAAGGATGCGCATCGGCTCAAACCTCCAGGGAGCGACTGACGAACGAGCCGAGCACACGCATCGAACGCACGTGCGCGGTGAGGG
>DASVBS010000037.1 GCA_036375715.1 Longimicrobiaceae bacterium
GCTCCCACCTCTCGGCTGGCAGAGAATCGGCTGGGATCCTCGATCAACAAGACAAAGGCGAGCGCGGTCACCGGACCGACTCCTTTGATCTGTTGGAGTCGCCGCGCCTCCGGGTAGTGTGCTGCGATCGTCTCCTCGATCTGGCGGTCGAAGGCTCGGATTCGCTCGCCCCTGAGTCGACTCCCTGGCGCACTGCGGTATGGTGACGCCGTGACCAGCCGAGGTCGGCCTTCTCATATCAACTCCTTGTCACCTTGTCACCTTGTCACACCTTGTCACCCTGTCACCCCCTTGTCTCCTTCTCCAGCCCGCCCCCACCCGAGTAGCACACCAACCGCATGTGGATTGACAAAGCTGTGACTGCGCATTATCGATATCGCTGAGAGTTATCGATATCGCTGAAACCCCACGCAAGCAGGCTGGCGGGATCCATCGACGCCTGTTCTGCGCTTTCCTTCACGGACGGAACTCCTCCTCTCCACTCCCGATCGGCCTTCCGGGGCCGGTCGTGAGCTTCGGCCGGCGCGACCGTGCTCCGGTCGCAATACCGCACGTCCTCGTGCGACGCCCCTCTTCCCTTTCCCATGGTGCGGAACGAGGCGCTGACTCCGCTGGACCACCCGACCGCGCAGAGTGCGCGGCGAAGCCCCGCCCGGGAGCCGCTTCCTCGCCTTGCCGAGGCACCTCTCGGGATATCTCTCAACCCCTCTGGAGGTTCTGGATGAAAGGACGGAGGTTCGGCATCAAAAGCTTGTTCGCCTTCGTGGCGACGGCTCTGATCGCCACGCAAGGACCGCTCGCCGCACAGTCCACCGGCCAGATCGCCGGGACCGTGACGGCGGACGACGGCCGTCCCCTCTCCGGCGCAACCGTGAGCGTCGAAGGGACCGCCCTCACCGCACTGAGCGACAACACCGGAAGCTTCACCATCGCCAGCGTGCCGGCCGGCGAGCAGACCATCCGGGCGCGCATGATCGGCTACGCCGATGCCACCGCCACCGTGACGGTCACCGCCGGGCAGACCGCCACCTCGAACCTGGTCCTCACCGCATCGGCCATCGAGCTCGAGGGGATCGTCGCGGTCGGCTACGGAACCCAGCAGCGGGTCAACGTGACCGGCTCCGTGGCCGCCGTGCAGGCCACCGAGTTGGAGAAGCGTCCGGTGGCCAACATCACGGAAGCCCTGCAGGGCGTGGCGCCCGGACTCACGGTCATCGACCGCGGCGGCCGCCCTGGCGACGCTGCCACGATGTTCTTCATCCGCGGCCGCGGCTCGACCAACAGCACCTCGCCGCTGATCCTCATCGACGGCGTGGCCGGAGACCTCAACGCCCTCGACCCGAACGACATCGAGAGCATCTCGGTCCTCAAGGACGCGGCGTCCGCCGCGATCTACGGCTCGCGCGCGGCCAACGGCGTCATCCTGGTGACCACCCGCCGGGGTCAGGCGAGCGATGACATCCGTTTCAGCTACGACGGCTACTACGGCATCCAGGGCGTGCAGACCTTCCCCGAGATGCTGGGGCCGGAGCCGTACATGCGCCTCATCAACGAAGCGTACGTAAACGCCGGCTTCGAGCCGAAGTACTCGGAGGAATACATCCAGAATACGCTGAAGGCGGTCCGCGGCGACCCCAGCGTCGACCCGCTCAAGTACCCCTTCACCGACTGGCTCGACGTGATCTTCGATCCCGCGCCGATCCAGGACCACACCCTGAGCATGCGGGGAGGCAACGACCTGGCGACCTACTCGCTGTCGCTGAACTACCTGGATCAGGAGGGGATGATCCCGAACACCCGTGCCGACCGGTACGGACTGCGCCTCAATACGGACTTCTACCCGACCTCGAAGCTGCACCTGGGCGCCGACCTGGCGCTCCGCCGCTCGTCGGACATGGAGCCCAACAACATGGGCGGCGTGCTCTGGAACATGTTCCACGACACCCCGCCGATGACGGTGGCGAAGTACCCGGACGGCACCTACGGCTGGAGCGACAACGGGCACAACCCGCTCGCCTACGCCGAGGCGTACGGCACCCGCACGCGCACCTATCGCCACGGGCTGCTCAACACCCGCGCCGACTACGACCTCCTCGACGGGCTGGCGATCCGCACGCAGGCCTCCGTCCAACTCGGCGACTGGGAGTACCGCGACTGGCGCAACGAGGTCTTCTTCCGCGACTACTGGGATCCGTCGGTCATCCGCAAGTCGGTGACGCCGAACCAGCTGGACAACCGCATGTCGCGCGACACCGAGATCTACCTGCGCGGCCTGCTGGAGTACACGCGGACCTTCGGCGACCACGACCTCACGGCGATGGTCGGCTACGACCAGACCAACCGCACCTGGCGTGAGATCCGGGCGATCCGGCGCGGCTTCTACAACAACGAGCTGCGGGAGATCAACGTCGGCGACGCGTCGCAGGAAGACACCTGGGGCACCTCCAACGAGTGGGCCCTCCGCTCGGGCTTCGGCCGGATCAACTACAGCTACCTGGGCCGCTACCTCTTCGAGGCGAACGCCCGCTACGATGGCTCGAGCCGCTTCGCCAAGGGGAATCGCTTCGGCTTCTTCCCCTCCTTCTCCGCCGGGTGGCGCATCTCCGAGGAGCCCTTCTTCAACATCCCCTGGATCAGCGAGCTGAAGGTGCGCGGCTCCTGGGGCCGCATGGGCAACCAGGACATCGACCTCTACTCGTACTACCCGCGCATCGTGCTGGGTGGTGGGAATCGGGACTACATCTTCGGCGACGAGCTGGTCAACGGCGCCGCCAAGGAGGCGCTGGCCAACCAGGACATTTCGTGGGAGAAGACGACGATGACCGACTTCGGCATCGACGCCTCCTTCTTCGACGGCCGGCTCACCTTCGTCGGCGACATCTATCGCAAGGACACCAACGACATTCTGCGCGAGCTGGACATCTCCGGCATGATCGGGCTCGACCCGCCGGTGCAGAACGCGCTGTCGATCCGCAACACCGGCTGGGAGGCGGCACTCGGCTGGAACGACGCGGTGGGAGACTTCTACTACTCCGCCAACTTCAACGTCTCGCAGAACCGGAACAAGGTGCTCGACCTGGCCGACGCGGGCCCCTTCATCGACGGTATCTGGCTGATCGCGGAAGGCCAGCCGCTCGGCACCATGTTCGGCTGGGAGTCCGACGGGCTCTTCCAGACGCAGGAGGAGGTCGACGCGCACGCCAAGCAGCACCCGGTCACCGGACCCGGCGACATTCGCTATGTCGACCAGAACAACGACGGCGTGATCAACGAAGCCGACCGCGTGCCGATCGGCAACGACATGCCCAAGTTCACCTACGGTTCGAGCTGGACGGCCGGCTGGAAGAACTTCGATGCCAGCGTCTTCTTCCAGGGTGCATGGGACGTGGACTACTGGGTGCAGGGTGCGCTGGTCGAGGGCCCCTTCTGGGAGAACTACACCACCACCGCGTGGCTCGACCGCTGGACGCCCGAGAATCCCAACGGCCGCATGCCGAAGCCGACGCTGCGCACGACGCACAACCACCAGGCGAGCGACTACTGGGTGTTCGACGCCTCCTACCTGAAGGTGAAGAACGCGCAGCTCGGCTACACCCTGCCGTCGTCGCTGACGGAGCGCCTCAACGCCGACCGTGTGCGGATCTACGTCTCCGGGCAGAACCTGCTGACCTTCACCAAGAGCGACGACCTGGTGCTGGATCCGGAGGCCCCCTCCGGGCGAGGGAACATGTACCCGCAGACCCGGACCGTCTCGATCGGCGCTTCGGTGCAGTTCTGATGGTCGGAAGATCCGTGACTGTGTCTACTCTCGAATAGCGATAGATGAAACGCTTTGCAGCTTTGGCACTCGTGCTCGGGGTGGCGCTGGCGTCATCCGCCTGCGACGACTCCTTCCTGACGACGGTGCCACCGGACCAGCTCTCCGACGAGGTCTTCTGGACCCAGGAGAAGGACGCCATTCTCAGCGTCAACGCGCTGTACCCGCTCCTCTTCGGCTACGAGGTGACGGAGTTCGATGCCGCCTCGGACAACGCCTGGGCGCACAAGTCGTTCGACGACTGGTACCTGATCGGCAACGGTACTCTGGACGCGGCGAACGGCACGGTCGAGAACATCTTCAACCAATCGTACCAGGCGATCCGGCGAGCGAACGAGCTGCTCGCCAACATCGACCGGATTCCGGAAATGAACGAGCAGCTCCGCGACCGCATCAAGGGTGAGGCGCGCTTCCACCGCGCGTACCACTACATGATGCTGGCGAACCTGTTTGGAGACGTGCCGCTCGTCCTGGAGCCGATCTCGATCCCGGAAAGCCAGGAGCTCACCCGGACCCCGCGCGCGCAGGTCATCGACCAGGTGCTGGCGGATCTGGACTTCGCCGCCAGCGTCCTCCCGGTCAGCTACCCGGAGTCGGAGCGGGGGCGGGTGACGCGCGGGGCGGCGTACGCACTGAAGGCGCGCGCGGCGCTGTGGGAATCCCGCTGGGACGTTGCGGCGGCGGCAGCGGCGGAGGTGATGAAGCCGGAATACGGCTACGAGCTGTACCCCGACTACACCAACCTCTTCCGCTACGCCGGCGAGGATAACCCGGAGATCATCCTGGCCGAGCGCTACATGAAGGGCCAGCGAAGCCACGGAGTCTTCGCCGACTATGCTCCGCGCTCGATGCTGGGTGGCAGCACCATCGTGCCGCTCCGCTCGCTGGTGGACTCGTACACCATGATCGACGGCCTGCCGATCGATGAGTCTCCGCTGTACGACCCGGAGAACCCGTACGAGAACCGCGACCTGCGGATGTACGGCACTCTGCTCTACCCGGGCGCCATCTTCGATGGTGAGGTCTACAACTCCCTGCCCGACAGCCCCACGCCGGACCGGGTGAAGAACGACTTCAACGCCACCGCCACGGGCTATCAGCAGATCAAATACGTCGATCCGGCGGACCGCGAGGATCCGAACAACAGCGGGCTCGACTTCATCATCCTGCGCTACGCCGACGTGCTGCTGATGTACGCGGAGGCGAAGGTCGAGCTGAATCAGATCGACCAGTCGGTCTACGACGCGCTCAACCTGGTGCGCGATCGGGCCGGCCTGCCGCCCATCACAGGCAGCCACTCGCAGGCCGAGCTGCGGGAGATCGTCCGGCACGAGCGTCGCGTCGAGCTGGCGCTCGAGGGGCTGCGCCTCTTCGACATCCGCCGCTGGCGGATCGCCGAGCAGGTCATGCCGGGTCGCAGCTACGGCATCGACTACATCAACTCCGAGGGCGAGGTCGAGACCATCCTCGCGGACAACCGGTTCTTCGACCCGGCCCGGGATTACCTGTGGCCGATCCCGCTCAAGGAGCTCGACCTGAACCCGGATCTGGGGCAGAATCCGGGATACTAGCCGGGCTGACAAGGAGACACGGAGACACGGAGATGGACCGCCCTCCTGATCCTGTCTCGTAACCACGAGGGACCTGCGCCGCGAAGGAGGTGCAGGTCCCTCTGAACGACCGGCCACATGGTTAACACTTTAGACCGGACACATAGGTAACAGTCCACACCTGTAAGGGTGTGCGCTTTTCCGGTCGTGCAGCCGGCGGATAACCTTTTCTTGCTCGCTAAGTTGCCCGACGTAGACCGGTC
>DASVBS010000038.1 GCA_036375715.1 Longimicrobiaceae bacterium
CATGATGAGCGCCTACGGCACGCGGGACACCGCCATAGAGGCGATGCGGCTCGGCGCCTACGACTACATCTCGAAGCCCTTCAACGCCGAAGAAGTGCTCCTGACCATCCACAAAGCGCAGGAGCGAGAGACCCTGCGCCGGGAGGTGACGCGGCTGCGTGCGCGGATGGCCGGGATGCAGGGCTTCGACGAGGTCATTGGCCACTCCGCCGCTTTCCGCGAGGTGCTCGACCTGGCCGCCCGCGTGGCCCCCTATCCCACCACCGTGTTGATCACTGGCGAGAGCGGCAGCGGCAAGGAGGCAGTGGCGAGGGCGATCCACGCCTCCTCTCCGCGCCACGACGGCCCGTTCGTCGGCGTGAACTGCGGCGCAATCCCAGAGAACCTGCTCGAATCCGAGTTGTTCGGGCACGAGAAGGGCGCCTTCACCGGGGCGGAGCGCGCGCGGGATGGGCTCTTCATGGAAGCGAATCGGGGCACGCTCTTCCTCGACGAGATCGGCGAGCTTCCCCTGGCCCTGCAGGTGAAACTGCTGCGGGCGCTGCAGGAGCGCACCATCCGTCCGGTGGGCGGGGCGCAGGAGCGAGAGGTGGACGTGCGCGTGCTGGCGGCCACCTCGCGCGACCTGGTGCAGGAGGTGGAGGACGGACGCTTCCGGGAGGACCTCTTCTATCGCATCAACGTCATCCACCTGCACCTGCCGCCGCTGCGCACCCGGCCCGAAGACATCGCGCCGCTCGCCGAGCATTTCCTGCGGCGCCATGGCAGGCGGCTGGGAATCGATCCCAAGCCCCTCTCCTCGGAGATCGTGAGCGTGCTGGCGCGATACTCCTGGCCAGGGAACGTGCGCGAGCTGGAGAACGTGATCGAGCGGGGGCTGGTCCTCTCCGGGGGCGAGCTGCGCGAAGAGCATCTCCCTCCGCACGTGCGCACCGCCACGCCACAATTCAACCTCCCCGCGGACGAGGACGACCTCTCCGTCAAGCGCAGGCTGCCGGCCCTGGAGCGGGAGCTGATCGCCCGTGCCCTGGAGCGCACCGGGGGCAATCGCACCCGCGCTTCAGAGCTCCTCGACCTCTCCACTCGTGCCCTCACCTACAAAATTCAAGAGTACGGTCTCGACTGAGACCGCTCGTATTGCGCCGTAACATCCCACCCGACATCGTGGCCTCCGCCAGCTGAAGCGCGAGGGCCACCGGTCGCCTCGCGCCGGCTCCCCACACGCGAGGTGGCGATGTTCGATCCACTCGATCGCTCGGGCTACACCCTCGTCGAGCTCGTCGTCCTGCTCGTTCTCACCGCCCTGCTGAGCTCGCTGGCGGTTCCCTCCTTCTCCCGCACGATCTCCTCGTTCCGCACCCGCGCGGCGCTCGCTCGCCTGGCGGGTGACCTGTACCTCGCACGGGCGATGGCGCTCGAGAGCGGGCAGACCATCACGCTGCGCTTCGAGCCGCCGAGTGGCTGCGCGCGCCGCTACGAGATCGTCGACGCGGAGGGCACGGTGCGGAAACAGGTGAGCAGCGATCTGGCGGACAGCGGGGTCTGTCTGGAGAGCAATGTCGAACGGCCGATCCGGGTGGACGGGCGTGGGCTACTGGTGGGCTCGCCGCGGACGATCCGGGCGCGACGAGGTTCGCTGACCGATTCGATGACCATATCCATGGTGGGCCGGATCTATCGCTGGTGAAGGGCTAAAGTTTTCGGAACTTGCGACCGTCCCGCCTGCCTGGTCGGAAGTTTTTTCCAATTCAGGAAGATCCTGCCGATCCGCAGGAGGGGCATGGCGGACAAAAAGCGGCGCAAACAGGTGGTTTTCGCCCGGGCACGTGACTTTCCAATGCCTGGCGGTCATGAAAACCACACTTGCGCGAGTTCGGAACAACGGCGGGTTCACGCTGATCGAGCTCGTCGTCGTGTTGATGCTGATGGGCATCGTGGCGGCCCTCGCCGAGCCCTCGATGACCGAGTACCTGAACCGGAGCAGGACGCGGCGGGCGCTCGACCGGATTACCGGCGACATCCTGATGACGCGGATGCTGGCGGTGCGCTCGGGGCAGGCGGCGGTGCTCGAGATGACCGGCCCCTCTACCTACCGGATCTGGGTGGACGGTGATCCGGCGGACACCGTAAAAACGGTCTCCCTTTCGTCGGATTACGCGGGCGTGACCGTGCAGCCGCCCACTGCCGATGGGCGACTCACCTTCAACGGCCGGGGGCTCCTGGTCGATCCGGGAACGGGGCAGATGATCGCACGCCTCGGGCGAGGGGCGGACACCCTGAAGATCACGGCTGCGGGGAGGGTCTACCGTGCCTACTGAGAAGCGGATGCAGGCGGAGGGAGGCTTCACCCTGATCGAGGTGCTGGCGGCGATGCTGGTGCTGGCTATCGGGCTGATGGGGCTGCAGGCGCTGGGCATCGGAGCGGCCCGTTCCATCGTTCGGGCAGACTTCCAGAGCGAGGCCGCGGCCGCGGCGACGACGGCGATGGAGGCGCGACAGCAGTCCATTCGCGCCAATCCGGGCGCGGTGGCCACCGGTGAGAGCTGTGATAGCGATCCGGTAAACGAGGTGTCCGTCTGTGTGCGAGTGGAGACTCGGACTGGTGCCCCCTCTCTCCCGGTGGGAACGGCGCGGGTCACGGTCCGGGCGATCCACCCACGCCTGCCGCAAGACACCTTCACCGTTACCTCATACGTCTATGACCCCGGACTCCCGTGACCCGCGGCGCCCGGACGGGCGCGCGGGCTTCACGCTCATCGAGATCCTGGTCGCGCTGATCATCAGCGGCATCGTGGTCAGCGCGATCTTCCAGCTGCTGCAGGGGAACAGTCGCTTCGTCGAACGGCAGTCCGCGCGCGAGGAGGTGCAGCAGAACGCACGCGCGGCGCTGGACCTGATCGCGGGGGATCTACGTGCGGTGCCGCCCGGCGGGATCGTGGAGATGCAACCCGACCGCATCCGGGTGCTGCAGCCGCGCGCGTGGGGTGTGCTCTGCAACACCGTCAAGCCCGCGACCGTCACCGCCTGGGTGCTGTTCCCGGCGAACGTGGTACCCGATGAGACCTTTTTCGGCCGCCCGCATTGGGGCATCGGCATCGAGCAGACCACCGACCCGCTGGTGCACACCGGCGCCTACCGCTTCATCGCCGGACCGACCCGCGATACATCGGCCGATCTCTGTGGCGCCGTTCAGCCGCAGGCCTCAGCGGATCGTGTGCGGCTCGGCTTCATCACCCCGGGACCTCCTTTCACCCTCGGCGACTCCGTGCCGGCCGGCACGCAGGTCATGCTCTTCGAGGAGATCCGTTACGACGTGGCCCCCAGTGGCAGCGGAGGCGTTCCGGGAACATGGATCCGCCGCATGATCGGCTACTCGGGAGCTGCTCCCAACATGCAGCCCATGGCGGGGCCGGTCCCCGACGAGGGCGCGCTCCAGTTCACCTACCTGCAGGCCGACGGGGTCACGCCGGCGCTCACCCCGGATCAGGTCCGGCAGATCGGTATTCGCGTGGTCACCGAGAGCCGCACCCGCGCCGCGCAGGGAGGCACGCTGCGACCCGAGCAGGTGGATACGGCGGCCACCACCGTATACCTGCGGAACACCCCATGAAAACCATGTGGAAGACAGTCGATTTCGGTCGCCCGCTGCGGGACGAGAGCGGCGTGGCCCTGCCGCTCGCGCTCGTCGGGCTCGTTTCCGTCACCCTTCTGGTCACCACTGCGCTGATCACCTCCTCGACCGAGCTGGCGATCAGCAATGCGCACCAGGGGGCGACCGAATCCCTCTACGCCGCCGAAGGGGGCGTGCAGGCGTATGTGGCCGAGGCGGGAACGATCCTCTCGCAAGTGGCGGGAAGTCCGCCGTTCGAGTACACCCCGAACGGGGCGGAGCCGGTGCGCATCTCCGTGACCCACCTGGGCAATCGGATGGCCGAGGATTCGTCTCTGCTGCGGCTGTTCACCGTGCAGGCGACGCCGGTCAGCGGCGTGGGTAGGACCGTGGCGGCGATCGTCACGCAGGTCCTTCCACCGCCCGTCCCCTTGCAGACTAACATCACCTCGGCGCTCACGCTCGGAGGCAACCTCGACGTCGACGGAAACGCCTTCTGGGTGAGCGGCCGATCGGAGGATCCCTCCTGCGGCGAGGGTGTGGAGGCCGTGCGGATGTCCAACGAGTCCACGATCGACGTCAAGCCCCAGCACGTGGACAACTTCGTGGGCGTTGATGACGCAGGGAATTTCGTGGAGGGCTACGCGGCCATCGACCAGACCGAGCTCACGCGGGCGGAGCTCGCGCTCGACGTCATGGGCGGAATGACCCTCCAGCAGCTGATCGCCCTCGTCCCGCCGCAGAACCGCTGGGGTCCGCGCTTCTCTCCGCCGGGTGGTCCCGTGCGTGAGTTCTCCGGCTATGTCACGGAGGCCGAGGGAGTGGCGGTGGTCGACGGCGATGGCGGGACGGTGTTGCTGGAGGGGGGGAAGGGGTTGCTGATCATCGTGAACGGAAACCTGGAGATGGCCGGCAACGCGACCTTCGACGGCATCATCATCGTCGAGGGAAGCTTCTGGCTGCACGGTACGCCGCAGGTGACCGGGGCGTTGATCAGCCTCTCCATCGACGCCGAGAACCTCATCGAGCTGGATGAGGAGGCCGGACTCAGCGGCAACGTGACCATCCAGTACGACCGCTGCCAGATCAACGAAGCCGCGCAGAGATTCGGCGAGCTGACCCAGCAGTCGCTCACGCCCACGGTCGGCGCGACCTATGGGTGGCAGGAAGTAACGCGGTGAAACTGAAGAGTGCTCGCGAGCGACCGATAATCCCTTTCGTGGGCGCCGGACGGCGCCGAACAGAGGGCAGAACGAACCGGGCCGATGGCGAGCTCCGCCGACTCGGCAACCAGACCTTCACCGCTCGTATGATCTCATTCCTCCGTCGCAATCGCACCACGATCGGGCTCGACATCGGCAGCTCCTTCGTGAAGGCGGCTGTCGTCGACCACTCCGGGAGCGAGCCGGAGCTGACGCGGATCGCCTATCTCCCGCTGGTGGCCGACGCGATCGTGGAGGGCGAGATCATGGACCCCCCGCTGGTGGCAGACACGATTCGCGCGGTGGTGGACTCGCTGGGAGTCACACCCAAGCACGTGGTCACGGCGGTCGGCGGCCGCGACATCATGATCAAGAAGATCCAGATGGATCGCATGGCCGTGGACGACGCTCGTGAGGTGATCCGGTGGGAGGCCGAGCAGTACGTCCCCTTCGACATGTCCAGCGTTCAGCTCGACTTCCAGGTGCTCGACCCGGACGCGGACGGCCTGCAGATGAACGTGCTCCTGGTGGCCGCCAAGCGGGAGTTGGTCGACCAGCGGATGATGCTGCTGGAGGACGCCGGGCTGTCCGCGAGCGTCGTCGACGTGGATGCCTTCGCCCTCCACAACGCCTTCGGGCACAACTACCCGCAGGCGGATCGCGGTATGGTCGCGCTGGTCAACGTGGGGCACGAGATCTCGACCATCCTGATCCAGCAGGAGGGGGTGCCGGTCGTCAACCGCGACGTGCCGTTCGGAACGCGCCACATCCGCGAGGAGCTGCGGCGGATGCAGGGAATGTCCGCCGAAGAGGCCGACGCGGTGCTGCTGGGGCAATCGAGCCGCCTGCCCGAGTGCCTCCCGCTGCTGAGCGAGCGCTGCGAGGACCTGGCGATGGGGATCGAGCGCGCCCTCGCCTTCCTGGCCGTGGACGGTTTCGACGGGAGTGGCGTGGGGACGATCTATCTCTCCGGCGGCGGGGCACGCATTCCCCGCCTCAGCGACGTCATTGCCGAGCGACTGCGCGCTCGGGTGGAGATCGCCAATCCGCTCCAGCGCCTGCGAGTGCATCCCGACGCCAGCGCCCAGGTTCCGACCGACGAGCTCGCGCCGATGCTGATGCTCCCGATCGGTCTCGCCCTTCGCACCGCCGCCTGACCATGAGCGCCGTCATCGAGATCAATCTGGTTCCCGGCGCCGATCGTCGACGCTCCGGCGGCGGTCGGAAGGCAAGCCTGGGGCTCAAGCTGCCCGCCATCCCGTCGATCGGTGGGGAATCGAAGGTCCCGCTGTACGCCGCGGGGGGCGTGCTCCTGCTGCTGGCGGCCATCTACGCCCTGTGGAGCGTGAGCGCCCGTCGCGCCGAGCTGCAGGCGCTGGTCGACGCCGAGGTGCGGGATTCCACCCGCTTCGCCAGCACCATCGAGCTGGTGAACACGCTGCAGGCGCGCCAGGACACGATCCAGCTGAAGATCGGGATCATCCGCGAGGTCGATCAGCGCCGCTACGTCTGGCCGCACCTCCTGGATGAAATCAGCAAGGCGGTGCCCGCATACACCTGGCTCAGCGGCATCAGCGCGATGCCGCCCGCCGACTCGCTGGACACCGCGCCCGGAATCGCCATCCAGGGCAACGCCGGATCGACGCAGGCGCTCACCCGCTTCATGAAGAACCTGGAGAGCTCCGGCTTCATCCGGGACGTGACGCTGGTCACCAGCGAGCAGACCGAGATGGAGGGTCGCTCGGTGCACAAGTTCAGCCTCGAAGCCCGCTACGAGACGCCGGATCCGGGTCTGATCGAGATGCTGCCGGTCATCGTCATCAACGCCGAGGAGTGACCATGGATCCGCAGGTGCGACAGAAGCTGCTGCTGGCGGGCCTGGTCGTGGTGCTTGGAGGCTATTTCGGCTACACCAAGGTCTACCAGCCGAAACGCGAGGAGGTGGCCGCGCTCGAGGCCCGGCTGGACAACCTCCGGATACAGAACCAGACCGCCAAGGCGCTCACCGACGCTCAGGGACGCGGCGAGGTCGAGAGGCAACTGGAGGCGTACCGGACACAGCTCACCACGGTGGAGGGGCTCATCCCGTCTTCCGAGGAGCTTCCCGATCTCCTGGATGCCATCTCGGCCGAGGCACAGCGCACCGGGGTCGAGCTGGCGCTGATCCAGCCGGTCGGCGCGACCGCGGAGCCGTTCTATACGCGCCGCAGCTACGACCTGGAAGTGCTCGGGACATACCACGCCATCGCGGCCTTCCTGACCGAGATCGCCTCGTTGCCGCGAATCGTGACCCCCACCGGGTTGGCGCTGACGGTGGATGGGGAACAGGCGCCGGGAGAGGCGCCGAAGCTCGCGGCGAAGTTCGCCATTGAAACCTATGTGCTCCCGAGCGCGGCAGCGGACGATACTCCCCATGAACAGTAAGCGCGTCTGTTTCGCGGTGCTTGCCGCCGCGCTGTTCGCCGTTCCCGGCCGGGCCGAAGCCCAGGCAGCAGATTCGGCCATCGTCTACGAGCGCGAAGTATTCGAGTACTCGCGCGGCGGACGTGCCGACCCGTTTCGATCGCTGCTCGACGACGCGGAACTGGGGGTCCGGCTCGAGGACCTGACGCTCCAGGGAGTCATGGTCGGGGCGGAGCCCGGTCAGTCGGTCGCCGTCCTCTCCCGGGCCGGTAGCGCGACACCGCTGCGGGTGCAGGTCGGAGATCGGATTGGTGGGATTCGCATCCTGTCGATCGGACAGCACAGCGTCGAGGTGCTCGTGGAAGAATTCGGCGTTGCCCGTCGAGGGACGCTCGAGCTGAAGTCCGTCACCCAGAAAGGCATATCATGACCACGCGTTCGTGGGGGCTCCTCCTTCTGACCCCTTTCCTGCTCGCAGCGGTCCCGCACCAGAACCCGGAACCCGTCCGCGTGACCGGGCTCAGCCTCGCGCCCGCGGAGGGCGAGGCGGAGCTGGTGGTCGCCACGCGCGGTGGGCCGGTGCGCTGGTCGGACTTCACCCTGGAGAATCCCTTCCGGGTGGTGCTCGACATCGAAGGTGCCCGCAGCGACCTCGCTCAGGCCAGCTTCGACAACATCGATCGCGCCGCGATCGCCTCCGTGCGCACGAGTCAGTACAGTGCCGACGTCGTACGGGTGGTGGTCGACCTCGAGCGTCCGGTCCGGTACAGCGTAACGAGCGACGTCGAGGGGTTGAGGGTGCGCCTCGCCGTGGCGGAAGCCTTCGCGCCCTGGTCGTCGGGCAGCAACGGATCGTACGCGGCGAGCGTCCGTACCGAGCTGCCACAGGGCAGGGCGCCGGAGCCACTGCCGGTTCAGGCGCAGCAGGCACCCATCACGGTGAACTTCCAGGAAGCGGATATCCGCGACGTGCTCGCGAGCTTTGCCGAGTTTACCGGCCGGTCGATCGTGCCCGGCAGCGGGGTGGAGGGTAAGGTGACGGCGAGCATTCGCGAGCAGCCGTGGGACGTGGCCTTGCAGACCATCCTCGGCGCCTATGGTCTGGCCGCGCAGGAGATGCCGAGCGGGATCATTCAGGTGGATAGGCTCGAGAACCTGCAGGCGCGGATGACCCAGGAGCCGGTGGCCACCCGCACCTTCCGGATCAACTACGTCCCCGTTCAGGAGATCCAGGAAAGCCTGCAGTCGTTGACCTCGGAGCGGGGCAAGATCTCGTTCAACTCGACGACCAACACGCTGATCGTCACCGACGTGCCGTCCGTTCTGGAGCGGATCGACCAGATGGTCCAGCAGCTGGACGTGCGCACGCCTCAGGTGACCATCGAGGCCAAGATCGTCTTCGTCAACCGGACGCAGGCCGAAGAGCTCGGGATCATCTACGACCTGAAGGACTCGCGCGGGAACTCTCTGAACCGGATCCACCCGGCGCCCGACCCGCAGGATCCGACCCAGTCGACGCACGACAACCTCGTCCTCCTGAGCGGTAACTCGATCGCCGCACTGGGGAACGCGAATTCGCGCGTGCAGGGCCCGCAGCTCGAGACGTTGGTCTCGCTGGTGCTCGGCCGCTTCACGCTGGTGAGCTTCCTGGAGGCGCTCCAGCTCGCCGAGCTCTCGGACGTGCAGGCGGCGCCCGTGGTGACGACGCTGGACAACCAGCAAGCGGAGATCTGGGTGGGTGAGCGGACGCCGATCCGCGTGGTCGACCTCGCTTCTACCGGCGCGGCCGGCGGGGGCGGTGGCGGGACGACGGTGACCGCGCCGCGCGCGACCGCCGAGCTGGTGGACACCGGCATCCGCCTGAGGGTAACGCCGCATATCACGGCCGACCGGCGCATCCTGATGGAGATGCACGCGGAGCGCTCCAGTGCGCAGCTCGCCGCGACCGACATCGGCGTCATCTTCCAGACCCAGCAGGGAGAGACCCGGGTCATGGTCAACGACGGCGAAACCGCGGTGATCGGCGGTCTCACCGTCACCGAGGTGACCAATACGCAGTCGGGCATCCCCTATCTGATGAACATCCCGTTTATCGGGCGTCTGTTCCGCACCGAGCGTAAGCGCGAGCAGAAGCGGGACCTGCTGATCATGGTGACGCCCCACATCGTCGACGACGCGTCGCTCGCCCAGCTCTGAGATCCATGACAATCCGACTCAACCGTGAGGGCCGCTCCGGAGCGGCCCTCCTGGCGATCCTCGTCCTTGCCTCGGGACTGACAGCCTGCGATCCGGACTCCAATGCGTGGTCGGATCTGCCCACCGGCGGTCGCGACACGGTCAACGATGACAGAGCGCCGAACGTGTCGATCGTGGCCCCCGACTCCACGGGAAGGGTGGCCGTCGGTGACTCCATATTGATCCGGGTCGAGGTCTCCGACAACGCAGGGATCGACTCGGTTCGCCTCTCCGGTTTCTCCCTCCGGGGGAGCTCCGAGCTCGGCACGCTGCGTCAGGTCGAGCGCTTCGAGTCGAAGATCGTCGACCTGAGCACTCTGTCCGAGGCGGTGACGGATACCACCATCGCCCGGTACCTGGTCGCAACCTCGGACTCGCTCCCGGAGGATGGCGTCTATCTGACGGCTACGGTCCGGGACATCGGAGGGAATGTTCGGGCGGACACGGTGCGGATCTCAATCGGCGGGCCGCGCCTTCAGGTGCTCTCGCCGGGCCTGGGGAGCACGGTCCGGGCGGGGGCGGTGCTTACCGTGCAACTGTTCGCCGCCGACAGCGTGCAGCGAATCCAGACGGTCGGAGTGCGCTTGGCTGGAGAAGGGATCGATCTCCGGGAGGAACTGGAGCTCGATCCTCCGCTCGCACGCGTGGACACGGTGCTGCAGATCGAGGTACCGGTCGATGCGCCGGAGGAGGTGGAACTTCAGGCCTACGCGCAGACGGCGACGAACGACTCCACCCTCACGACGCCGCTGCAGATCAGCGTGTCGCCGGCTGGCGGAGACGACACGCCTCCGCAGGTCAGGTTCACCGTGTCGGCTGCCTCCCGAAAGGAGATGGACGACACGATCACGGTGCGCGTGAGCGCCGTCGACAGCTCCCGAGTGGAGCGGGTCGGTGTCAGCGTGCTCCCGTCGCTGCGGCTACCTTCCTCTACGGATACCCTTTCCGTCCAGACGTTCGAGCTCGCGGGGGATTCGGCCGAGTTCCGGATTGCGTTGAGCGACCTGGGCGCAGTCGAGCCGGAGGACACCTCGTACGTCATGCGTCTCGAGGTTACCGCGTTCGCCGTCGACACGGCTGGAAACTGTGCGACGGCTACCATACCGGCCACTCAGCTGGCGCAGGCCTGCTCACCGGAGTCGCCCGAGTCGGGTGAGGACGTGGCGGCTCCTGGCCCGGGTGCCCGTGTAGACATCGTCATCGTCCGCGGCGCCACCACGGGGTTGTCCGGCAGCGGCAACCACCTCGTCGACCTGGTGGCGGACAGGGCTGGCCGGAAGCTGTACGTGTCGAATCTCAGCCGCAATCGGGTCGAAGTGCTCCCGTTCGGAGCGACCTCCTTCGCGACCCCGGTGAGCGTGGGCTCGGAGCCATGGGGACTCGCGCTGGGACGCTCGGGGGACACCATGTTCGTGGCCAACAGTGGAGGCACGAACATCTCCGTGATTCCGCTCGGCGGTGGCTCGCTCAAAGAGACCGCGCGGATCCACACGTCGAACCTCCGGCTTTACGCCTTCGAGTACGACATCGAGACCGACTCGGTCAGCACGCTCACCGAACACGATTACTCCGACCGCCCGCAGTTCCTGGCGCAGTCCGCCAACGGGCAGCTGCTGTACTCCACCAAGCCCACGCCGGCGGCCGCGGACGGCACGATTCGCATCTTCGACGCCAGCCGTGACACCACGCAGGGGTACAACCGCGGCTCGGAGATCATGATCTGGTACGCCCGCGACGGGAAGTCGGCCGGAAAGGGTGTGGTGGTGAACGCGCTCGAGGTGGACCTGGACGATCACCAATTGATCGTGTGGCCGCGGCGGCTGAAAAAGGGCACCACGGATCCCACTCCGATCATGGGTTTCCCCACCGACGTGGCGGCGCAGCTCGCGGTCATGGCGGCGAACGGCGAGACCGACACCCGAGTGGAGTTCTACGTCGACATCGCCGACGTGGGGCTTACCGACACCACCTTCGTGGCCACGAGCGCCGATCACGAGTTCGTCGCGTTCGGCGAGGGTGCGAGGAACCCCGGGCGGGTGTTCCTGGTGAGCTGGCTGGGAGACGAGTTCGGCGGCTCCACCACCGACACGGACGACCTGGTCGGCAACGCAGCGGAGCGCGTGGTCGGGCTGGCGCTCAACGGGGACGGGACCCTGGGCGTCGCCCGCGGGCAGCAATCGTACTTCTTCAACCAATCGCTGCGACTGCAGGGCACCGTTTCCACCGGAACGCCCTCCGGCGGGGTGGCACTGCACCCGGCGAACGTGAGCTACCCCTCGCTCAGGGATGACCAGCGAGCTTTCGTTTCGGGGGTCGACGAGGAGGGGAATGCCTACGTGGACGTGGTCGACACCTACTCCTTCCGCAGGATCCGCCGGATCCCCATCCGGGAGCCGATCACCGGCGCGATGACCGTTGTAGAAGTGGGAAGCGGTGACCCCGACTACGGTCAGTACGCGCTGAGATTGTTCGGCATCACGGACGGTGGCGTGGTCGAGATCGGGCTTTCCGAGGACGACCTCAAGTGACCTCGTAGGTCGACCGGCGCGGCTGGTTTCGTGACCGGGGAAGCATCCGGGGGTCTGGCGTGCGCCGGGCCCCCGTGTTTCTTTTAGGCGTGCCATTCGATACCTATCGGTTACAATCGACCTATGGGTAGCGAACAAACACCTATCGGTAGCCAACGCTAGCAAACACGAGTCGATACTACACAGGACTACTCAAGGCCGGTCAGCTAGCACCCGAGATTTCGGGTCGTCCAGGGAGCACCGAAGGTCACCGCCACGCAGATCCTCCGGATTTCCGGGATCTCCAGAGAGATAATCGTTTTCCAGAGCATGTTTCGTTTCACGACCGCGGGCGAGTCACACGGACCCGCGTTGACCACTATTGTCGAAGGGGTCCCTGCCGGGCTCCCGCTGCGGGCCGAGGAGATCGATGTCGATCTGCGGCGCCGCCAGGGCGGATATGGCCGCGGTGGCCGCATGCGCATCGAATCCGACCGGGCGGAGATCCTCTCCGGGGTGCGCCTGGGCGAGACGCTGGGCTCGCCCATCACCCTGCAGGTGAGGAACCGCGACTGGGAGAACTGGACCGTGGCGATGTCGCGGGAGCCGCTCGAGGAGGAGCGGAGCGACGAGGATCTGCGCCGTGTGGTGCAGCCGCGGCCCGGCCACGCCGACCTCGTGGGCGTACTCAAGTATCGCCGCCACGACGCGCGGGACATCCTAGAGCGGGCGAGCGCGCGGGAGACGACGGTGCGCGTGGCGGCGGGGGCGGTCGCCAGGCGGTTGCTCGCGGAGCTCGGCGTGACGATCGGCAGCCACGTGGTATCGCTGGGCGGAATCGTGGCGCGTCCGCCAGAGGAGTTGCCCGAGGACATCAACGCCGTCTCCGATCGTTCGCCGGTGCGCTGCCTCGACGAGGAGGCGGAGGGGCGCATGATCGACGCAATCGACGCGGCGAAGCGTGACGGTGACACCCTGGGCGGAGTCTTCGAGGTGGTTGCGCGCGGGGTGCCGGTCGGGCTGGGCTCGCACGTCTCCTGGGATCGGAAGCTGGATGGCCGCTTGGCGGGCGCCCTGATGTCGATCCAGGCGATCAAGGGGGTGGAGATCGGTTTGGGCTTCGGAGCGGCGGCGCTACCGGGCTCGCGTGTGCACGACGAGATCACCTTCGAGAAGGACTACAAGCTGGGCGGAGGATATGGCCGCACCCGTAACCACGCCGGCGGGCTCGAGGGCGGAATCACCACGGGGCAGCCCATCGTCTGCCGGGTGGCGATGAAGCCGATCTCGACCCTGATGCGGCCGCTGCGGACGGTGGACCTGCGCACTGGCGAGCCGGTGGAGGCCGTCCGTGAGCGGTCCGACGTTTGCGCCCTCCCGGCGGCCGGGGTGGTGGGAGAGGCGATGGTTGCGATCGTGCTCGCGCAGGCGGTGCTGGAAAAGTTCGGCGGAGACTCGCTGGCAGAGCTGCGGGAGCGGTGGGAGGCACACGTGGAGGGGTTGGGCAGCCATCTCGCGCGGGGTTGAGGTGGGGGAAAGGATCGAGCGGGTGCTGCTCTGGGGCTTCATGGCCTCGGGGAAGACTGCGGTCGGGGCGGAGCTCGCCCGGCGGCTCGGGTGGGCGCACGTGGATCTGGACGAGGTGATCGTGCGCGGGGCGGGGAAGCCGATCGCGCGGATCTTCAGGGAAGAAGGCGAGGATCGGTTCCGCTCCCTCGAGGCCGAGCTGTCGCGCGAGCTGCTCGCGCAGCGGCAGACCGTGCTTTCCCCCGGCGGCGGCTGGGTAACCCACAGCGGGCTCGTGGAGCGGCTCCCCGCGGGTACGCTGACCGTCTGGCTACAGGTTTCTCCCGCGACCGCGCTGGAGCGCGTGCGGGCCAATCCGGACGGGCCGGAGCGACCGCTGCTGGCGTCGCCGGATCCTCTGGGCCGCATTCGCGACCTCCTGGCGGCCCGCGAGCCGCTGTACGCACGCGCCGCCCACGCCATCCCCACCGATTCCCGCAGCATCGATAGTATCGTCGACGAGATCGAAGCGCTGGTGCGCTCGAATCTCTCCGTATTCGAGAGGCAAACCGTGAATTCCGATGGCTAGGACGGCCCGAAAGTCCAATGGCTCCGGCAACCGCAACGGTGCGAGGAAACTCGTCGTCGTCGAGTCGCCGACCAAGGCGCGCACCATTCGCGCTTTCCTCCCGCCGGGCTACCGGGTCGCTGCCTCGATGGGGCACGTTCGCGATCTGCCCGAGTCGGCCAGTGACATCCCGAGCGCGTACAAAGGAAAGGAGTGGGCGCGCCTGGGCGTGGATGTGGAGCACGGCTTCCGGCCGCTCTACATCATCCCGGGGGCCAAGAAGAAGGTGGTCAGCGAGCTGCGCGCCCTGCTGAAGGAGGCGGACGAGCTGATCCTCGCCACCGACGAAGATCGCGAGGGGGAGAGCATCGGCTGGCACCTCCTCGAGGTGCTCAACCCGCGCGTCCCGGTCTCCCGCATCGTCTTCCACGAGATTACCCCCGAGGCGATCCGCGGGGCATTGGAGAACCCTCGCGGCGTCGACGAGAACCTGGTCCGGGCCCAGGAGACACGCCGGATTCTCGATCGGCTGGTGGGGTACACCCTCTCGCCGCTGCTGTGGAAGAAGATCGCCACCGGGCTCTCGGCAGGGCGGGTTCAGTCCGTGGCGGTGCGGCTGCTCGTGCAGCGGGAACGGGAGAGGCGCGCGTTCCGCTCGGGCACGTACTGGGACCTCAAGGCACACCTCGCCAAGCGGACCGAGCCCTTCACCGCCCAGTTGGTGAGCGTCGGCGGCCGGCGGGTGGCGTCCGGCAAGGACTTCGACGAGAACACGGGGCAGCTCAAGGACCCCTCCGCGGTAGTCCTGCTGGGGGACGAAGAGGCGAAGGCACTTCGCGACCGGCTGCGGGAGGCCGCGTGGCGGGTCGCGGAAGTGGAGGAGAAGCCCTCCGTTCGGAGGCCGGCGCCCCCCTTCACCACCTCCACGCTGCAGCAGGAGGCCAACCGCAAGCTGCGCTTGTCCGCGCGGGACACGATGCGCATCGCCCAGCGGCTGTACGAGGAGGGGTACATCACCTACATGCGGACCGACTCGGTGCACCTTTCGCAGCAGGCGATCGACGCCGCGCGGGGTCGGATCCGGTCGCTGTACGGGGAGACCTACCTCAGCCCCAAGCCGCGTCAGTTCGAGACCCGCTCCAAGGGCGCGCAGGAAGCGCACGAGGCGATCCGTCCGGCGGGCACCGAGATGCGCACCGTCGAGGAGCTCGGCCTCACTGGCCGTGAGGCCGCCCTCTACGAGTTGATCTGGAAGCGCACGGTGGCCAGTCAGATGGCCGAGGCTCGCCTCACGCACACCACAGCGCGCATCGAAGCGGACGACACGGTGTTCCGGGCTTCCGGAAAGCGGATCGACTTTCCCGGGTTCTTCCGTGCCTACGTGGAGGGCTCCGACGATCCGGACGCGGCCCTGGAGGACCGCGAAGAGCCGTTGCCTGCGCTCAGCCGCGGAGACGAGCTCACGCTGCGGGAGCTCGAGGCCCTTTCACACACGACCCAGCCGCCCGCGCGGTACACCGAGGCCTCGCTCGTGCGCACGCTGGAGGCGGAGGGAATCGGCCGGCCGAGCACCTACGCCACCATCATCGGGACGATCATAGACCGGGGATACGTGGAGAAGAGCGGGACCCAGCTGATCCCCACCTTCACCGCCTTCGCGGTGACGAGCCTGCTGGAGAAGTATTTCCCCTCGCTGGTCGATACCCGCTTCACCGCCCGCATGGAGGAGCAGCTCGACGAAATCGCCGAGGGCGAAGCGCAGTGGCTCCCGTACCTCCAGGAGTTCTTCCTGGGGGAGGACGGGTTGGAGGCGCAGGTGCGGGCCGGGGAGGAGAGGATCGACCCGCGCGAGGCCTCTACTGTTGATCTCGATTCGCTGGGGGCGCGAGTACGCATCGGCCGGTTCGGCCCGTTCGTGGAGGTGTCCGATGGGAAGGAGACGGTCACGGCCTCGATCCCCGAAGGCATTGCGCCTGCGGACCTGGATGCGGAGCAGGTCGCCCAACTCGTCAAGGTGAAGACCGAGGGGCCGGACGTCCTGGGGCACGACCCGGCCACCGGGAAGCCGATCTTCCTCCTCTCCGGCCGTTTCGGCCCGTACGTGCAGCTCGGGGTTTCGGAGGACGGCGAAAAGCCACGCCGGGCATCCCTCCCCAAGGGAATGTCGCCCGAGCATGTGACGCTGGAGGATGCGGTGCGCCTCCTTTCGCTGCCGCGCACGCTCGGTAAGCATCCGGAAACCGGCAAGCCGGTGGAGGCCGGGATCGGCCGCTTCGGCCCCTTCGTGAAGCACGAAGACGATTTCCGCTCGTTGGATGCGGAAGACGACGTGTTCACCGTCGACCTTGCGCGTGCCCTGGAGTTGCTCGCTCAGCCGAAGGGTACGCGGAAAGGGCCGACCGTGATCCGGGAGCTCGGACCTCACCCTGAGGACCAGGAGCCGGTTGTGGTGTACGAGGGTCGGTACGGGCCCTACGTCAAACACGGGTCGGTGAACGCGTCGCTACCCAAGGGGAAATCGCCGCAGGAGCTCACCATGGAGGAGGCGGTGGAGCTGTTGCGGGAACGGGCGGCCAAGGGAGGTGGTAAGCGTGGGTCGCGGCGTGCGGCTGCGGCGAAAGCGGGCGCGGCGGCGAAGAAGAAGACGACCTCGGCGCGTGGCGCCGCAAAGAAGGCAGGAGCCAGGAGCGCCTCCAAGAAGACCGCCGCCAGCCGCACGAAAGGGAAGACCTGAGCAAGAGAAGCGAAAGGTAAGGCGTAGTCTGCGAATTCGAGCGGGAGAGCGGGAATGGCAGAAGTAACGGTCGTGGGTGGGGGGCTTTCGGGGTCGGAGGCGGCGTACCAACTGGCGGAGCGGGGTCACCAGGTGACCCTCTTCGAAATGCGTCCCGTTCGCTCCACACCGGCGCACCAGACCGACCGGCTGGCGGAGGTGGTCTGCACGAACTCCTTCAAGTCGGTCGACCCCACCAACGCGCACGGGTTGCTCAAGACAGAGATGCGGGCGTTGGGCTCGCTCCTCCTACGCGTCGCGGAGGAAGCGCGGGTGCCGGGCGGATCCGCGCTGGTCGTGGACCGGCGGGAGTTCGCCGACCGGATGACCGCGGCAATCGAAGCGCATCCGCGCATCCGGGTGGTGCGGGAGGAGGTGACGGAGCTACCCTCGGAGCCGGCCATTATCGCCACTGGGCCGCTGACTTCCGACAGTCTCTCCGAGGCGATCCGCACCGCGCTCGGCGCGGATGGGCTCGCTTTCTTCGACGCCATCGCCCCGATCGTCTCGTACGAATCGCTGAACCACGAGGTGGTGTTCGCCGCCTCGCGCTGGGGCAAGGGCGAGGGGGACGACTACCTGAACGCACCGCTCACCCGGGAGCAGTACGAGGCCTTTGTGGAGGCGCTCTCCTCGGCGGAGAGCTACGAGGGACACGACTGGGAGAACGTCCCCTACTTCGAGGGGTGCCTGCCGATCGAGGTGATGGCCGCGCGAGGGCCGGACACCCTGCGGTTCGGTCCGATGAAGCCGGTAGGACTCCCCGTGCCGAACTGGGGCGGAAAGCGGGCGTACGCGGTGTTGCAGCTTCGACGGGAGGACCGCGCCGGACAGATGTGGAACCTGGTCGGTTTCCAGACCCGCCTGAAGATCCCCGAGCAGCGGCGGGTCTTCCGCATGATCCCGGGACTGGAAGAGGCCGAGTTCCTGCGCTACGGGTCGATCCACCGTAATACCTACCTGAACTTCCCGGCGGCGCTGAGCGCGCACGGCTCGCTGCGCGATCGCCCGGACCTGATCTTCGCCGGGCAGCTCACCGGCGTGGAAGGCTACACCGAGTCGACCGCCGTGGGCATCCTCGCCGCGGTGAACCTGGACCGCATCGTGCGCGGCGACGAGCCGGTGGTACCGCCGCCCACGACCATGATCGGCGGGTTGATGCGTTATCTCCGCGAGGCAGATCCGGCGCAGTTCCAGCCCATGAACTCGAACTTTGGCCTCCTCGATCCGCTCGACGAGGAGATCCGGGACAAGCAGAGGCGCCGGCAGCGGCTTGCCGAGCGGGGGCAGGCGGACTTCGCCGCCTGGATGGAGCGGCACGGCATCCGCTCGGCGGAGCAGGTCGAGGCGGCTTGAGCACCTCGCCGCATGGGCGTCGGCGACGGGGAGTGGGGCCAGCCGCAGGCCGCACGGGGCGGGATCGTGCCTCTGCTGAGCGGTCGCCGGCAGCGGGCGCTGGGCGAGCGGCAAAAGGGGAAGCGGCCGGCAGCGAACCCCGCGAAGCCGCCGTGCTGCGCGAACACGACCGGGACGCGCACACCTTCCTCGAGCACATCGAACACGAGCGGCAGCTCTCCCCGCGCACCGTTCGCGCGTACGCGGACGACCTGGCTGAGCTGCAACAGTTCCTCACCACCTATTACGGCACGCCGGAGTGGACCTGGGGAGGAGTCGATCGGCTGGCGATCCGCTCCTTCATGGGTGACTGCGTGAGCCGGCGCGGCCTCTCCAAGCGGACGATCGCGCGCAAGCTCTCGGCGATCCGCACCTTCTTTCGCTTTCTGCACCTGGAAGAGCTGGTCGAGGCCAACCCCGCGCGCGCCGTGCGATCGCCTCGATTGGAGCGCACCCTGCCGGGCTTCCTCACCCGTGAGCAGGTGGAGCGGATCTTCGATATGGCCGAGGCGCGCGCCATGGAGGGGGATCCTGCCGCGGTTCGGAACCTCGCGATCGTCGAGCTGTTCTACTCGACCGGGATCCGGCTGTCCGAGCTGCAGCAACTCGATGTGGACGACGTCGATCTCGTCTCGGAACGCGTGCGGGTGCTGGGGAAGGGGAGGAAGGAGCGGATCGTGCCGATGGGGCGAAAGGCGGTCGCGGCGTTGCGGAAATACGAGCCGCGCCGCGAGGCGCTGCTGGCGATGGCCGAGCGCCCGGATCGACGGGCGTTGTTCGTGGGCCCGTCAGGGCGCCGCCTCTCCACGCGGGCGATTCAGAAGATCGTGAGCACTCTTCTCGATCGCGTCAGCGAGGATGCGGGGCTGTCGACCCACTCGCTGCGCCACAGCTTCGCCACCCATTTGATCGACGCGGGCGCCGACCTCCTGGCGGTGAAGGAACTGCTGGGACATTCGAGCCTGAGCACCACCCAGATCTACACCCACACCTCCCGCGAGCGCCTGCTGCGCGCATACCGCCAGGCGCACCCAAGAGCGTGAAGGGGACTCCGTTTCCACGCAGGAATACCAGCTACAGTGGGTTCGCAGGATCACGAACGTTGATGACAACAGACCATGAGAAGGCACGATGACTGAGCTCCGCTACCGCGCCACCACCATTCTCGCCGTGCGGCGGGAGGGGAAGGTGGCGCTGGGGGGAGACGGGCAGGTAACGCTCGGTGACACGGTGATGAAGGCCACGGCGCAGAAGGTGCGCAAGCTCAAGGACGGAAAAGTCCTGGCGGGCTTCGCGGGGTCGGTGGCCGACGCCTTCACACTCTTCGAGAAGTTCGAGGAGAAGCTGGAGCGCTTCCCCGGCAACCTCACGCGCGCCGCCGTGGAGCTGGCCAAGGAGTGGCGGTCGGATCGCTTCCTCCGCCGCCTCGAGGCACAGCTCGTCGTGGCGGACCGTGACGGACTATTCTTGATCTCCGGCAACGGCGACGTCATCCAGCCGGACGACGATGTCGTGGCCATCGGCTCGGGGGGTGGCTTCGCCTTGGCCGCCGCCCGCGCGCTCCGTGAGAGCACGAACCTCCCGGCCGCCGAAATCGTGCGCCGGGGGCTGCAGATCGCCGGGGAGATCTGCATCTATTCGAACCTCAACATCACCGTGCTCGAGCTCGATTGACAGCAGTCCGCGCGATAGCGCCGGCTCGAGCCGTAGCTGAGTCCAGAATGATGACGAATTCGCAGGCCGTGGAGCAACCGCCTCCGGAGGGAACGACTCCGGTGGAGGAGAGGGCGACGGCAGCCACGGACGAAGAGTGGTCGGGCGAGCTTACCCCGCGCCAGATCGTCGCCGAGCTCGACAAGTACATCGTCGGTCAGGATGCCGCCAAGAAGGCGGTGGCCATCGCCCTCCGCAACCGCTGGCGGCGTCAGCGCGTGAACGAGGAGCTGCGGGACGAGATCGTCCCCAACAACATCATCATGATCGGGCCCACCGGCGTGGGGAAAACGGAGATCGCCCGTCGCCTCGCCAAGCTTGCGGGTGCCCCGTTCGTGAAGGTAGAGGCCTCCAAGTTCACAGAGGTTGGCTACGTCGGCCGGGACGTGGAGTCGATGATCCGCGACCTGGTCGACGTGGCGATCAACATGGTGCGCAACGAGCGGGAGGAGGAGGTGCAGGGGCTGGCGGAGCAGCGCGCTGAGGAGCGCCTGCTCGATCTCCTGCTCCCTCCCGTCGAGGAGCCCCCCACGCCGGCGGGCGAAAGCAAAGGGCCGGAGCAGAGGGAGGAGCGTCCGCGTGCTTTTGTGGTCTCTCCCCACGGAGAGGTGAGCCCCGCGGACCTGAAGAGCGAGGGCGACGATGGCCCCGAATCGCTGAAGCAGCGGCACCGGAGGACGCGCGAGAAGCTCCGCACCCTCCTTCGCGAGGAGAAGCTCGAGGACCGCATGGTGGAGGTCGAGGTCCAGCAGTCACTCCCCCTGGAGAACATGATGATCCCCGCCGGCGGGATGGAGGGGATGGACTTCAACTTCGGGGAGATGCTCCAGGACCTCCTGCCGAAGAAGACCAAACGTCGGCAGGTGACCGTTGCCGAGGCGCGCCGCATCCTCATCCAGGACGAGCTGGACAAGCTGGTGAACCTGGACGAGGTGGTGGATGAGGCGCTGGACCGGGTCGAGGAGAACGGTATCGTCTTCCTCGACGAGATCGACAAGATCGCTGGGGAGCGCGCCACTACGGGACCGGACGTGTCGCGCGAAGGAGTGCAGCGCGACCTGCTCCCGATCGTGGAGGGTTCGACGGTGCAGACGAAGTACGGGATGATCCGAACCGATCACATCCTCTTCATCGCCGCCGGCGCGTTCCACGTCTCCAAGCCCTCCGATCTCATTCCCGAGCTGCAGGGGCGCTTCCCCATCCGGGTAGAGCTGAAGAACCTCA
Source organism: Longimicrobiaceae bacterium (assembly GCA_036375715.1). Taxonomy (NCBI): domain Bacteria; kingdom Pseudomonadati; phylum Gemmatimonadota; class Longimicrobiia; order Longimicrobiales; family Longimicrobiaceae; species Longimicrobiaceae bacterium. The sequence continues at coordinate 21,137 of DASVBS010000038.1, forward strand.
CCGAGGATGACTTCGTGCGCATCCTGCAGGAGCCCAAGAACGCACTCCTTACCCAGTACCAGGCGCTGGTCGGGGCCGAGGGCGCCACTCTGTCCTTCACCGAGGACGGAGTGAAGGCAATTGCGAGGACGGCGGCAACGCTCAACGACCGCATGGAGAACATCGGCGCGCGGCGTCTGCACACGGTGCTCACCACGCTGCTCGAGGAGTTCCTGTTCGAGCTTCCGGACTCGGGGATCAAGGAGATCCGCATCGACGGCAGGACAGTGCAGGAACGGCTCAAGTCGATTGCCGAGGACGAGGACCTGAGGCGGTACATCCTCTAGGCGGACTCTGGAGCCCCAAGAGAACGCCCCCCGCCACCGGATTCAGGTGGCGGGGGGCTTGTATGCGTTGTCCGATTTCGATGCTGTTTCGCGTCGTCGCCGCCGGGCGCGATCGTCAGTCGGGGAACGTCACCGCGCGAGCGGCCTCCTCGGTCACCGGCTGGCCCGTCATGAGCTCGATCAGCGCGGTCATCTCAGCGCCCATCTCGTCCAGGCGGGTCAGCACCCCGAACACGTGGGCGTAGTCGAAGTAGAGCGCCACGGCGTCCTCGTGGGCCGGATGGTAGCGGATCACCGTCTCCTCCATGCGCTCGTGGAGGTCGGCGGCGACCGCCGCGACCGCCTTCCGCAGGGCACGCTGATCCGCGAGGGTCTGCACGCTGATCGCGGCGGCCAGCCGCGGCCGCAGCCGCTGCACATCCGCGAGAGCCTCCGAGGGGGCCGCTACCGAGCCGCCGGAAGGGCGCGAATGTTCCGCAATGAACATCTCCGCACCGGACTCCAGCGCTCGCAGCTCTTCGAAGTTGAAACTCAGGATCACAGTCGCCTCCTCGGCGTTGGCTCGAGCTACTGAATAGCAATCGCTGGGCCATGAACGGACCCTCCAAACCCTACGTACAATTATCGGACTTCGTTCCGATTGCGTCCCATCGAGGCAGCAAGGCGCCACCTTCGGGGCGGGCGCGTCACGAGCGCCCCTGTTGCGCCTGCCCCACATGGGCGGACAGGCGGCGACGGTAGGGTTGTGGGGGGATCTCGACTCGTTGTACCACGGCGCGCCCGCGGCTGTTCCGGGACGGGATGTTCCGGGATAAGACGGGGTGTGTGCGTATCGCGACGCCCCGGTGGTGCGCCCGCGCCCTCCCTTGAACCCCCTCAGGAAGAGTCTCGGTCCAGCTCGGCGAGCGGTTGAACAGCCTCGAAGCTCGCGCACAGCAGGTCCCGCGCGGCGGCCGCCTGCGTGAACGCCTGCTCCACGGTGGGGGCGAGCACCGTCAGATGGCCCATCTTGCGAGCGGGCCGCCAGGTCGCTTTGCCGTACAGGTGGAGCGCGAAGCCCGGGGTGGCGAACGCCGCCTCGCTGCCGCGAAGGTGCAGGCCCGTGCCGATGTGGCATCCGAGCAGGTTGGCCATGCAGGCCGGGCTGAGCAGGCGCGGCTCGGCGAGAGGGAGGTCGCAGATGGCGCGAAGTTGCAGCTCGAACTGCGAGGGTGAGCACGCCTCCCAGGTGTAGTGCCCGGAGTTGTGCGGTCGCGGGGCGATCTCGTTGACGTACAGCCGGTCGTCGCCATCCACGAAGAGCTCGACGGCAAGCAGGCCGAACACGTCGAGCCCCTCCACCAGCGCCTCCCCGATTTCCCGTGCCTGCCGCGCGAGCTCCGGTGAGATCCGCGCCGGCGCCAGGGTGAAGTCCAGAATCCCGTTGCGGTGGACGTTTTCGCCGACCGGGAAGGAGGCGATCTCGCCGCTCGGGTTGCGCGCACAGAGCACCGAGGCCTCCAACCGGAAAGGCACCCAGGCCTCCAGGATGAGCTCCACACCCTCGCCGCCGAGCTCGGCGTAGGCTCCGGCCGCGTCGTCGGCGGAGCGGAGCACCCGTTGCCCCCGGGCGTCGTAACCTCCGCGACAGGTCTTGAGCACAGCCGGGGTTCCGAGCTCGCCCAGAGCCGACTCGAGCTCGGCAAGGGCGTTCACGGCACGGTAGTCCGCGGTGGGGAGGCCCAGCTTGCGAGCCGCATCCTTCTCCCGGGCGCGGTGCTGGGCGACCTCGAGCACGTGCGGACCGGGGCGGATGGGAGCAGCCTCCTCGAGCGCCCGAAGAGCGTCCGCGTGCGCGTTCTCCCATTCCAGGGTGACCACGTCCGCGAGGTCCACGAGGCGCGCGAGGGCGTCCTGGTCGTCGAGCGGTGCGCGGATGTGATGATCCGCCACCTGCGCGGCAGGGGAGTGCTCCGCGGGGTCGAGGACCGCGATGTGGTAGCCCATTCGCCGGGCTTCGAGTGCCAGCATCCGTCCCAGCTGTCCGCCGCCGACCACTCCGATGGTCGAGCCGGGCAGGATCGACGTCCGACTCACGGGGTCGCTCCGCCGGCGTGATCTTCGGGGAGGGGAACGATGGCCTCGGCTTCGAGCCGGCTGCGGAAGGCCTCGAGGCGTTCGCGGATTTCCGGATCGCCGGCGCCGAGGATGCGCGCGGCGAGGAGCCCCGCGTTGGCGGCGCCCGCCTTGCCGATCGCCACCGTCGCGACCGGCACGCCGCGCGGCATCTGCACGATTGACAGCAGCGAGTCGAGACCGCTCAGCGCCGAGGAAAGTACCGGCACACCGATCACCGGCAGCACCGTCTTGGCCGCGGTCATCCCCGGGAGGTGGGCGGCGCCGCCGGCGCCCGCGATGATGACCTCGATCCCCCGGCTCTCGGCCTGCTCCGCGTACGCGAACATGCGGTCCGGCGTGCGATGGGCCGAGACGATCTCCATCTCGTAGCCGATCCCCAGCTCATCGAGCACGCGCGCCGCCTCGACCATGGTGTCATAGTCGGATCGGCTACCCATGATGATACCGACGCGGACTTTCTCCACTCGTGCATTCGGCTGAGGGGCTGGTCGGGCCGGGGGATCCCCGGCGGAAACCGCGATAATGTAGAGGGGGCGCGGGAGGCGGGCAATTCGCTGGTGGGGAGGATGGGGAATGGAGGTCGGTGACTGGCCGAGCAGGCACTGGGGCTTGATCCGGAGCGCTCGAGGCGAGAAGCTGGGGGCTCTGCTGTCCGGCTCCCGGGCTTTGCGGATGGATGAGGTCGCAAGCGGCCCGGCCGACCGCCTGTACCCGAACCAACGACCTCTCGACATGGACCTGCGCGCCGCACAACGCGAAGTAGACGCTTACATCTCGCAGTTCAAGGAGGGCTACTTCCCGCCGCTGGTGAACCTCGCCCGGCTCGCGGAGGAGGTGGGTGAGCTGGCGCGGGAGCTCAACCACCTGCACGGCAAAAAGACCCGCAAGGCGGACGAGCCGGACGGGGACGTCGCCCTCGAGCTGGCCGACATCCTCTTCGTCATCATCGTTCTCTCCAACCAGCTCGGGGTGGATCTGCAGGAGGCGATGGAGCGCACGCTGGAGAAGTACCGGGTGCGCGACGCGGATCGCTGGGAGAGGAAGGATCCGGAAGACTGATCACGGTTCATCCGGGCTGCTGATCGGAAGTTCAGATGTGGCTGGACGGACGCGGACCCCGCTAATCAAAGAAGATGATCCGGCCGAGACTGTTAGCAGAACCTGGTGGAATGTCCACGGGAGCTTCCAGTCCCGCATCACCCGATGTATCGATCCCCACCGCTGTCAGCATCCAGCGTACTTCCAGCCACGACTCGCGCCGGCGTCACCTTGATCGAGGTGCTGGTCTGCCTGATGCTGCTGTCGCTGCTCGCGGCCGCGGTGTTTCCGGTGGTGACCCGCCGCGCGGGAGGCGAGGAGTCGCGGCGGGTGGCCGAGGACCTGAGCGCGCTGGGAGCCGCGGTGGACCGCTTCGTCAGCGACCTGGATGGGGCATTGCCGAGCGACCTCGAGGATCTCGCTGCGCGTCCGGATCAGGGCGACGGGGCCATGGACTCGGGCGGGCTGGTGGCCTATACCGAGGAGCAGGTACGGCGCTGGAGGGGGCCGTACTTTGCGGCGCCGCTGACGGATGGGGTCGCGCTGGCGACCGGATTCGACGTGCCCATCCAGCACGATCTGGTTCGCTTTGACGGCGCGGCGAACGCGCCCCTGGCGGACGACGACAGCGGGAGCGCCGGCAAGTCGATCTACCTGGCGGTGCGCCTGGGTCGGCGGGGGAGGGAGCTCACCGCGGCCCAGTTCGAGGCGATCAACGACCTGATCGACGGGCAGTTCGAGCGGGATGGACCCGGTGAGGGGACGAGCTGGAGTCGCGGACGGTTCCGCTACGAGCCGGCGGACGGTGGTGTTGGCGGCATCGGCTACTACCTGACCGTGCCGATCGAACGGTGAGGCCGAGCTCAGCGGGAGGTGAGGATCCAGCCACGGGTGAGTAGGCGCCACGGGCAGGATGAAGCGGGGTCGCGCAGACGGAAATGGGTGGGTCCGCCTGCCCAACGTGGTTCACAAGAGGAGTGTGCGGCCACTCGCACGATCAGGCGAGGTCGCGCAGGCGGATCCGAGTGGGTCCGCCTGCTTTTTTTGCGGTGAATCCGTGTGGATGCGGGCAACCCGCGAGGCGGTGGGGGGTAACGGGAGACCATGAGCAGCACGACGACTGACCTCGCAGCCACCATCCGGAGCTGGGCCCAGGAGCTGGGCTTCGACAGCGTGGGCGTCGCCCCGGTCGGCGAGAGCGCGCACGCCGAGGCCTACCGGCGGTGGGTGGCGGCCGGGTACGCGGGGGAGATGGCCTACCTTACTCGGCCCGATGCAGTCGAGAAGCGGACGGATCCACGGGTCCTGGTCCCCGGCGCTCGAAGCGCCGTGGTGGTGACCCGCAACTACTACCCCGGCGACGAGCCGCCCGGTGTGCCGGAGGATCCTTCGCGAGCCGTCTTCGCGCGCTACGCCCGTAACGAGGACTACCACGACCTCCTCAAGAACCGGCTGATCGAGCTGCAGAACCGCATCTCGGCAGAGCTGCTACCCGCCGGCGGACGGGCGTACGTCGACACCGGGGCGGTGCTGGAGCGCGAGCTGGCGCAGCGGGCCGGCCTCGGCTGGATCGGGCGGAACACCATGCTTATCCAGCCGCGCAGGGGATCGTACTTCTTCCTGGGAGTGATCCTTCTCGACGTCGAGCTACCGTACGACAGGCCATTTCAGCGAGATCACTGCGGGAGCTGTGAGCGGTGCGTCGTAGCGTGTCCCACAGGTGCGCTGCTCGGCAGGGACGAGAGTGGTGCTCCCGTGCTCGATGCGCGGCGTTGTATCTCCTACCTGACCATCGAGCTGCGCGGGCCGATCCCGCGCGGCCTGCGGCCGCTCATCGGGAATCGAATTTACGGCTGCGACATCTGCCAGGAGGTTTGCCCATACAGCCGAAAGTTCTCCAGACCCACCTCAGAGCTGGCGTTTAGCCCGAGAGGGCCGGGCGAGCCTCCACCCGGGGTCGAGCGACTGCCATCCGACGCGTGGCACCCCGGTACGGCCGCACCCTCGCTGGTAGACCTCATGTCCATGGACGAGGCCGCCTGGGAAGCCTTTTCCCGCGGATCGGCTCTCCGCCGCGCGGGGAGAGCGGGTTTCCGGCGAAATGTCGCAGTGGCGTTGGGAAACTGGGGCGATGAGGCAGCGGTCCCGTCGCTGAAGTCGGGGCTATCCGACCCGGACCCGCTCGTCCGGTCGCACTCGGCGTGGGCCCTCGGACGCATCGGGTCGGCGTCCGCCGTGGTTGCGTTGACCAAGGCGCTGTCTACGGAGACGGACCAGGTGGTAATCGAGGAGATCGAGGCCGCATTGGCAGAGGCGTCCACGACCTCGCCCGATAGTCGCGGCGTCCCCGCGAGGTAGAAGACAGCGTGCTTCCTATGCCCGCGTTTGCGTCCGGGAATCTTCTCCACCGCGATGAACACTGCAGCCACCCAATGTCGAAAGAGGAGGGATCTCTCCTTGATCGTGAGCTTGTCCCAACCCGCAGCGATGTTCCGAGTCTCATCGAGAACCTCTTGCATTGCGCTCCACGCGTGGGCAGCATTGGTCTGCTCCCTCTCTGCGGCGGCGAGATTCTGCCGATGCAGGCGGAGTTGAGCCTGCGCCTGCTCGACAGCCTCCTTGAATAGCGCCAAGTCATTACCATCCTTTCCCTCGGCACGGGCTTCGTTCAACGACTGAATGGCGGCGCTTACAAGCCTCTCCGCACGCGCTACGTCGCGCTTCAGCTCCTGGGCCCGGCGCTGCAGTGCTTGGTGGTACGCACCATTGTCATCGAGCATCCGGCGCAGGTTGGCTCCAAATTCTGGTGACCCGCGTTGTCCGGCGATGACATCGCGAGCCGCCTTCTCAAGTTCGTCGGCATCAATCTCGTAGCGCGAGCAGCCGTGCTCCCGATACAACTGATATCGGTCAGGATGCTTACGCTCATCCACCGGAGCGTGACGTAGTACTCGCACGTAGCCCCCGGCACCATCTCGCCTGCTAGAGCCCCAGTACGGACTGTGGCAGTGGGCGCAGATGGGCAATAGAGGGTAATCCTCGCGGCTCTTCCGTCGCGAGTACTGACTCTGTCCACGCTTGGCTAGCTCGAGCTGGACAGCGTTCCAAAGGTTGACGTCGACGAGCGGTGCCCACTTCGCTGGAATCACCGTCTCATGGGTTTGGCCGTCGTGGTCTCGATAGCGGTAGTGAATCCGGCCCACCAAGGCCGGATTCCTCAGGAAGTTTCTGGTCGCGGTGTGGTCGAGCACCCCTCCGTAGCGTCCGCGAACGCCGGCGGCGAAAAGCTCCTGCCCGAGCTTCTGCAGCGAAACTCCGTCGAGATACCGCTGGGCTACTCGAGGCCAGTGCTTCAGGACCTCGGAGCCCGCCAGGATGACTTTATCGCCATGCCCAGCCGGCTCACCGTCAGCGAGCACGCGGCCGACCTCGTAATGTCCCGGTGGGAGGTCGGAGCGGTTCGTATAGATAGGCCGCTCCCAAGGCCGGGGCTGCTCATTAGGCCCCAGCACGCGAATGGTCCCTTCGACGACTCGGACGGTGCCGAGTGGCGCGAGGCCGTGAATCCAATAACCCTCCTCCGCATGGGCTTTCTTGCCGAGGCGCACCTTCCTCGACAGGTCCACGGAGAATGTGGAGGCGTTGTAAGCATGGAACAGAATCTGGAGTTCATCAGCAAGCGCATCGTCTGATCGCTCGAGCGTAACGAACTCGACCCTCCAGCCAGCCTCTTCGAGACGCCACAGCATACGCCGGTAAGCCCGGGTATCCGGTTGGCCATTCGCTAGTGGCCGACCAAACCGAGACGGATCATATATCTCGATTCGGCCAGGGTTATCCGGCGGCTGTGGATCCGCTAAGCAGTCCTGGAGGAGTTTCTGAAAGCCGGGCCGATCGAAGGTTGTTCCGGACCGGCTGTCCGTGTACAGGTCTGCGGGGTCCGGAAGGGGACCCCACTTGCGATCACATTCGGCGTTCTGTTCCTCGTGCGATTTCGCCTGGCGGTCGGCCGCCTCGGTGGACTTTCGCAAGTATCTCTTTCGCTTGCGAACCATTCTGGAACTCCCTCCGACGAGGTCGACATCCCGCTAAGGTCCAGACTTACTCACAGGCGCATCTCTTGTAATCTGCCGATTGGGGTTCGGCCTGATCGGCATTGAGCATACGGGCGATTCTTATGTGCAGCTCCATGTACCGGCGCAGATGAGCCGGGTCTTGAATTGTCGCGCGGTGGCGCTGAATCGCCTCCGGCAACGTCGCCGCTAAGACAGCCGGATTGATGCGGAGGTACGACGGCAAGCCGCTGTCCACGGGTAGGCTGACCGTCGCCCGTCTGTTCGCGTTGTTCCTGCCGTTGGCCTCCATGGCGTCCTCAAGTACCGCTTCGTGTGTCCTCTCGCACACGGTGTTGGACTTGAGGTCGCAGCCGGTAGCCCCCCAAACACGAACCGGCAGTTCGCGGGAACGGCAATGAGACCCTGTCTCTTGTGGGAGAGCGCAAATGCCGGACTGATGGGCAAGTACAACGCCTCGCACTCTCCGCTGGAGATGAAGCGAACCGGATTGGCTCGCGGACCCCGCCGTGATGGCAGCGTAGGTCGGCGGGATTGTTTCGGTCGGCTTGGGGAGGCCGATAGGTGCACGCGAGACATACCCGAGGCGCCCCCGATCCGCTAAATCCCCTACGGGGTTGACCTTCGCAAGTACCCCTGGGCAACTCGGTTCCCAGATAGGCGGCATCGGCGGACGCTATCCCGTCGGGAGGCAGCTTCCGTGTCGGTTCGGCTCGCGGCACCGGCCTGCGGGCGTTCAATCGTTGAAGACCCGCCTTCAATCATTGAACGGCGAGGGGACGAGATCGACGCTAGGAATCTCCTTACGCGCCGGACTACTGCGTCTGGACATCACCCGCAACGAAGCGGTCGTGACCGCCTCGGTCGAGCGCGACGTGCATCACGACTACAGCGATGCCGAAGAAATGGGTGGCTTGCGGTGGCGGTGCTACTCGCTCGAAGAGGTCATGGCGGAGAAGCTTCGCGCCGTGCTCGGCCAGCGAAGACACGCCATCGCGCGCGACCTGTACGACATCGATTCGATCCGAGGAGACATCGATTTCGGTGTGGTCCGGGAGATCCTCCCGGCCAAGCTGGCCGCGAAGGAGTTGGATGCCGAGACTGCGTCGCCCACCAAGATGCAGTCGAGAAAGGCGGAATTTCGCACCGACTGGGACCGTAACGTGATCCCACTCGTTCCCGAAGCCGAATCGCTGGAGTTCGAGTCCGTCTGGTCCCGGGTTTCCACCATTGTCGAGGCCGCGCTCCAGCCGGCGTGAGACGCGCTACCACAAGCACGAAACCCGAGTTGATCGAACGCGACCGCCTACGGTTCCCTGCCCGACGTTGACTCGCTGAGTGAACCGCCCCGGATTCATCGGAGAACTCATTCTGTCGCCGTAGCCGCCTGTGGAAGAAGAGGAGGTCGAGCCGGTAGTCCACGCCGTCGATGGTCATGCGCTTCTGGCGAGCCACGAATGCGAAGTCGGTTCCCAGTTCGGAGATGAAGCGCTCCAGTTCCCGGAGGATCGCCTCT
>DASVBS010000039.1 GCA_036375715.1 Longimicrobiaceae bacterium
TCGCCACGGGGCCGGGGCCACCGAAGTGGTGACGGTGAAGGGGTGCTCGCTCCCTGTCGAGGGGGCAGGGTAGTCGTAGGGGAAGTAGTTGATCATCTCCTCGACGCGCACGGCGTCGCGCGGGGGCAGCTGCCCCTCCAGGATGAACCGCCGCACGTTGGCGTACGATGCGCGGTCGACGTCGATGGAGAAGGTGGAGAGCGGGTTGGTCTCTGCGGCGAGGAAGCCGCTCTCCTCCATGTAGGCGTACTGCTCGGTGTTCCAGGCGGGATGCCGCGGATGCAGGCCGAACTGGGAGAAAGCGGCTCGCTCCGCGGGCGCCGCCATCGGTGGCGGCGCGCTGACGATCGACATGCCGCCGTCCGCGCCGGCAGCCTGCGCTGCGGTTACGGGCTCGAGCTCGACCCTCGCGGGTCGCAGTGGAATGTCGCGGCGAACCGAATCGCCGACTACGGAAACCGGCACCTCCGCCCGTTCATAACCCCGGTGGCTGGCCTCCAGAACTGCCTCCGCGCTGGCGAGCTCCGTCCGGGGGACCATCAGGAGGTACATCCCGCCGCGATCGCTGACCGTGCCGTGCGATGTACCGCGCAGCGTGACGGTGACGTTCGGGATCGGGTCTCCCGACTCGCCGTCGAGCACCCGGCCGGAGAAGGTGATGTCTGCCGCCCGCTCCTCTGGGGGCATCGCTGTGGGGACAGCGTACGCGCCCGGAATGAGCGCCAGGGCGAGCGCGGCGCCTGCGATGAGAGCGTTTCGCATGGGAGTGTCGCGGGATGCGCGTTTGTCTTGCCGGTGGGCCCTGCCGGCGGAACCGATCCTTATGACGGCTTTGGCGGCGGCAATCACACATCCACAACTCGCCTATGGCCTCCGCCCTTTCCTCAGCGCCCTCCGTGGTTCCCTGAGATCCAACTTCCTTGCTTTGTTCTGGCCTCAGCCCGAGACTGGATCAGCCAATGAGCGCCCCTGGCGGCGCTTCCCAACTCTGGCGCTTGGAAACTGGAGACCGACCATGCCTCGAATGACGCGGGGAATCTTCGCTCTGAGCCTCCTCCCTCTGGTGGCGTGCGGTGGGGATGCGGCGCCACCATCCGACAGCGCGGACACCCTCGCCACGACGACTGCCGAGGCCGGCGCCGATAGCGCCGGGCTGCAGGCGCTGATCGAGCTTCCGGCGGACTTCGGTCCGGAGGGAATCGCGATTGGTAATGGCAATACCTTCTTCGTCGGGGCGATGACCCCACCGAACGCCGGACAGATCCTGCGCGGCGACCTATCCACCGGGGAATACGAGCAGCTGGTACCGGCCCGGGGAGTTCCGGCGCTGGGCATCGCTTACCACGCCGGCTCCAACCGCATCTTCGTCGCCGGCGGCGATTCGGGCGGAGGCGCCGTCTTCGATGCGCAGAGCGGCGACGAGGTCGCGACGCTCGACCTGGGTGGATCGATGATCAACGACGTGGAGGTGACCGACGACGCGGCTTACTTTACCGATTCGGAGGAGCCGGCCCTCTACCGCGTCGCGCTGGACGCGAACGGACAGCCGGGAGAGATCACCACGCTGGAGTTGCCGGCGAATTTCGGCGAGGCGGGCTCGTGTGAGGGTGTGCCTCCCCTGGGCGGTAACGGGATCGCCGCGACGCCCGACGGGCGCTACCTCATCCTCATCCACATGAGCGAGGGGCAGCTCTACCGCTTCGACACCGAATCGGGAGAGGTCCGGCAGATCACGCTCACCGGGGGCGACGTCTGCTCCGCCGACGGGCTTCTCCTCGACGGCAACACGCTCTACGCCGTGCAGAACTTCCTGAACCAGGTCGCCGTCGTGGAGTTGGGTTCCGACTACCTGACGGGCACGATCACCAACCGCATCACCGAGCCGTTCGCCTCCAATCCGTCCACCAAAGTCCCGACGACGATCGCCGACGCGGGCGAGGCGCTGTACGCGGTGACGGCCGGGTTTGCGGACCCGGCCCCGGACTACGTGGTGCGGGTGGAGAAGGCGCAATAGAATCGCGGGCGGTTACTGCTCGCGTTGGAGTGGAGCATCACGCCGTCGGCGTGATGCTCCACAATCGTCCTGACATTTGCGGCGCACGGGCGCCGCACCTATAATGCGATCTACATTCCTCGCCAGCGGCTTGGCCCCTCCTTTCCCACCTTCGAGGAGTCCCGCCATGCGGATCACCGCGCGCATCACCTCGCTGCTCGTTCTGCTCTGCACCACCCACACCGCGGCACAGATCTCCTCTCTCGAACCGGGCGACCGGGTCCGCCTCCAGCTCGATTCGAAGGAGCAGCTGACCGGGGAGTTCGTCTCGGCCACCGACGACTCGCTGACGCTGCGGATCCACGCGGACGCCACTGCGACGACGCTACCGATCAGCGCGCTGCGGAGTCTCGAGGTGAGCCGCGGCACGCCTTCGGCCTGGAGGAGCGCGCTGAACGCCGCCGTCATCGGCGCCGGCCTCCCGGGCTCGCAGCTGGCGCTGGGGGAAGGAGCCGACGGCGGTGAATTGGGCAAACATGCTGGCTGGGGCGCCGGCTTGGGTGGAGTCGCGGGGTTCGCGCTGGGCGCGATCATCCGCGAGGAGCGCTGGTCCGCGCTGCCATTGCCGCACCGACCCGCCGGCGACGCGGCGGATAGGCTCCGCTTCCCCGCCCTGGCAATCGCCGGACGTTGGGGCGTGGTAGGCGGCCTCGCGGGTGAAGGAACGGGTGGCGGGGCCCGGGTCAGCGCGGCGCTCACGCGCCTGGGCGACAACACTCATCTGCGTGCCGAGGCCTCGTTCGAGCGTTCGACGCTGGAGAGCGGTCCTGTCGCCCGCTCCGAAGAGCTCGGAGCGATCGCCAGCCACGAAGCGATCCGTCGCTACAACTTAGGGCTCACGGTGGTCGAGAACCTCTGGTCCCTCGGCGACCGTGTCCAGCCCTACTTCACCTTTGGCCTGGGTATTCCCGGAGCCGCGTGAGCGGCGCGGTGAGATCCGCCTGCGGTCCAGCGTATCCGTGCAACGTGGGCGGAGTGGCGTACGGCTACGATTCCACTCGCAACCATCAGGGGACCTACGCCATCGGTGGCTTCGGCGTGGCGGTGAGGGTGCACGCAGTGAACACCTTCGCCGAGATCCGCTACCAAATGATCGACGACGGCGCCTACGAGCCGGGGAGGTTTGTCCCGCTATCGCTGGGCCTCTCGTTCTGAGGAGACCTGCGACCAGGCGTGCACCACCCCACCAGGATGGACTGACGTTCGAGCGCCGAGCCCGGGCAGGCATTCCCCACCCGAGCTGTCCCAGCGATGAGGCGTGTGCGCCTTGCGGCTGTATCCTCCCGGGCAGAGGCGGTGGTCCCCGCGCTGCTCCTTGCGGCGATCGCTGGCTGCACTCGATCTTCCGCGAACCAGGCGGCAGACGAGTCGATCCTCGTCCTCCCGCACGTCCACCTGATCGACGGCACGGGCGATCCGGTCCAGCGCGACGTCACCATCCTCGTGCGGGATGGTCTGATCACCGAGATTCTCCCTGCCTCAGTCTCGGATGATGCGATTCCGCCCGGAGCGACCCGACTGCCGGTGGAGGGTCGCTTCGTCATACCCGGCCTGATCGACTCGCACGTGCACCTCGCCACCTTCGACCGTGGCAACATCCTCCCGGTACTGCTGCGTCGCACCCTGGAGGGAGGCGTGACGACCGTGCGGGACATGGGCGGAAACACGCGCGAGGTCGCACGTCACGCGCGGCGCGCCGCCGAGGACACCGCGGCCTCCCCGCGCATCTACTTCTCGGCCGTCGTCGCCGGTCCGCGCTGGTTCGCCACCTACGATACGACTCGCCTGCGTTACTGGTCCGGGGACGATCCCCCTGGCCAGGCGCCCGGAGTTCGCCTCCTGGAGGATGATTCCGGGATCGCCGCGATCGTGGAGGAAGCGCGGCAGCTCGGGGCGACAGGGGTGAAGGTCTACGCTGACCTCCCACCTGCGCGAGTTGCCGCGCTCACCACCGCTGCGCACCGGGCAGGACTTCGGGTATGGGCACACGTGGTGGTGCCCCCTGCCCGGCCCGAGCAGCTGGTCGCGGTAGGGGTGGACGTCCTCAGCCACGCCGATCAGCTGGTCTGGACGGGGGCTCCCCGGAGTGTAGACCTCTGGAGCCGGGAGGATCGCAGCGAGCTACTGCGAGCCGTGGATCCGGAAGTGGCGACGCAGCTCAGGCAGCTCTTCCAGGACATGGTGCGGCGAGGAACACTCTTCGAGCCGACCCTGCTGGTCATGCAGATGAACGCCCCGCCCGGGACGGATGCTGCCGCGCTGGACACGCTGCCCTTCTGGGCGGTGCGGGCGGCCCGGACGGCGCACGCCGCGGGCGTGCCCATCGTGGCGGGGACGGACGCAATCGGCGCCGAGACGCCGAACCTCCATTCAGAGCTGCAATTGCTGGTGCGCCAGGTAGGAATGACGCCGCTCGAGGCGTTGCGCGCCGCCACGGTGAATGCCGCGAGGGCGCTGGGCGCCCAGGACTCGCTCGGCCGCGTCGCGCCCGGCATGCTCGCGGACCTGGTGGTGCTCCGCGCCGATCCCAGCGAAGACATCCGCAACACGCAGACGATCGAGCTCGTTGTGCGGGGAGGTCGCGTCTACCGCCGTGAAGGCGCGTGGGAAACGCCCGTGGGCGCGGAACCGCCACCCCGGTAGAGGCCCCGATTCAGTACTCGAGACACCCTCTGCTACGAACCCGACCCGGCACGGCATCCAATCGATGCCGAAGCGCTGAACCTGCCTCGCATGGGGGATCGGTGCGTGGTCGCCTCCGCGACCTCCGTGGTTTCGCCGTAGCTACCGTCTCAGCTCCGCAGCGACGGATCGTGACGTGGTTTGATCATTCCAGGACCAGTCGCGACGGTCCGGGGGGAATGTTCGGGTCCCGCGGCCGCGGCCGACGGCAGCACGCCCGCCGGGCAGTTGCGTACCTCCTGGTCGTATTCCGGTGCCAGATCGACCTTGGTGAGGTCGGGCCGGAAGAAGAGCGCGACCGTCCAGTCGAGGGCGATGCGGATTCGCGTCTCCCAGCGGGGCATCTGGAAGAGGTAATAGGTGCGGCGCAGCCACCACGCGGGGAAGCCGGTGAGGTGAAGCCCCCGGACGTCGGCGGCCGCGCGGGTGTGTCCGAAGGCCGCCATGGTGCCGAGCGATCGGTACGTGAACGGGGTCGGCGTGCCGCCGATTGCCGCCGCGTGGACGTTCCGGGCCACCGCCCTCGCCTGCCGGACCGCGTGCTGGGCGAGGGGAGGATAGCGCTGACCCTCCGGATCCGGGATCGACGCGCAGTCGCCGATCGCCCAGACATTGGGGTGGCTCACGCTGCGCATCGTCGGGTCCGTCACGATCCGCCTCCGCCGGTCGCGCTCGACTTCGATCGCCGCGCTGGCGGGACTGGGGACGATGCCGGCGGCGAGCACCACCGTGTCCGCCGCAATGAAGTTGCCCTCCGCCCTTACGCCTCCCGGTTCGATCGCCTCCACCGGGGTGGAGAGGTGAAGCTGCGCGCCGCGCCTCTCGAGCAGCCGCTGCGCGTACCCCGCAATGTGGGGCGTCGCCTCGGGGAGCAGCCGCTCTCCCGCCTCGAACAGGTGGAAGCTGAGCTCCTCGCGCCGGATCCCCGGATAATAGCGGAGGATGTCGGCCGCGAAGGCGGTCAGTTCGCCGAGCAGCTCGGTGCCGACCAGCCCCCCGCCGATGATCACCACGGTGAGCTGCTCCCGTCGCCGCTGCGGATCGGTCTCGATGTCCGCCCGCTCGAAGCGCTCGATGAGATGGTTGCGGAGCAGGAGCGCGTCGGCGACGGTTTTGAACGTCCGGGCGTGCTCCGAACCGGGGATGAGTTGGAGGTTGGTGGTGGCGCCGAGGGCCACGACCAGGTGATCGTACGACAGCTCGTGCACCCCGCCCTCGGCGGCCACCGCGCGGACCGTCCGCCGCTCCGGATCGACCGCATCCACCGTGGCCTCGATGAAGCGCGTGCGGCGCAGGCAGGGGCGGATCGGCTGCGCGCAGTGGCGGAAATCGAGCACCCCCGAGCAGGCCTCGAAGAGGAGCGGGGTGAGGAGGAAGAAGTTGTCGCGGCTGACCAGTGTGATCTCCGCGGTCGAGCCGAAGAGCCGCTCGAGGTGGATGGCCGCCGCCAAGCCGCCGACTCCGCCGCCCAAGATGAGGACGCGGGTGGGATTGCCTGAGGACCTGGATACGCCTGTAGATATGGGCATGGCTCGCCTCTCAGCCAGAAGTCAGTGAGAAATGGGCGGCGCCACACCTCCCGGCGAAAAGCTCCCACCACCGGACAGGCACGTTCCAGATCCACGAACAATACCTGAGCGACAAGCCGCGGTTCGGGAGCAATCCCCCTTCCCCTCCCTGTTGCCGTCCAGGAACAAGACGGCCGATCGAGTCCGTCTGTGACGGGACGGGTTTGGCCCGATATTCGAGCCGCATCCGAGCGTACCCATCGTTGGGCAGGGCGAGCGCGTCCGCAAGTGGCAAGGAGCCGAGCGAGGACCGGAAGCTCACCTCCTTTCAACTGCAGCGCGGGTCGCGTTCAGCGACCGCGCATCGCAGTCCGGCACGGGGCGCATGGCCTGCGCTCCAGGGTACCGGCCGCCGCGCGACTCCACAAAACCCACATACCAGCCACGCCACGTTACGGACAGCCCGGGACGGTTACCTTTCGTATGGGTGGCGTAAATGAGTAAGGGCACGGGCTCTCCACCGCGAAGAGACTCAACTCCCTCGAAAAATCTCACCCCCGCGGCACCAAAGGCTACCTGTCCCTGTGCATTAACAGTAGGTAGCGCTGACTCCAAATGAACCAGCGGTACGGGAGCTAGAATTGCGAAGTCCAAAGAGGAGATCAGATGTGTCATGGTTGCAGGTGTTTGCGATTTCGGATCCCGCGACGCTGCCCGGCTAGCGGGCACTCGGGAGCCGTCTCGAATTTCCTTGTGCCGCGTGTTTCGGGAGGTATATTCCTCCGCAGTCTCTCCGTCGCTCCCACCAAGCGACTCCGCACTGCCGTGCGGCTGCCCGACTCCCGTTCCACCCTCCACCGGCGCTTCCGCCTACCCGCGCCGCCTCGTCGACTCCCGAAGCGTTCTCCGTTCTACGCGGCACCTGCCGGCCGCATAGACACCGAAGCCAGTGCCCGACCGGCAGGAACGGACCCCGACGAGCGTAGCCACCCGGCCGCTCCGGCCGCCGCATGCAGAGACGCTCGTCCCCCGCGTTCTCCTCGAACCATCGGAGTCCACGTGACCACCCACGGCTACGCCACCCGCGCTCCTGACGCTCGGCTCGAGCCCTTCGAGTTCGAGCGCCGCGCCCTGCGCCCTCGCGACGTGCAGATCGAGATCGACCACTGCGGTGTCTGTCACACGGACATCCACTTCGCCCGGAATGATTGGGGGTTCACGCAGTACCCGTGCGTTCCCGGCCACGAGATCGTTGGCCGCGTCACTGCGGTCGGTCCGGAGGTGAAGAAGCACCAGGTAGGAGACCTCGTGGGTGTCGGCTGCTTCGTCGATTCCTGCGGAACCTGCGAGAGCTGTCGACAGGGGAAGGAGAACCACTGCGAGGCTGGCGTGCTCTACACCTATTCCTGGATCGATTCGGACGGCTCGGTGACCATGGGCGGGTACTCGACCGACATCGTGGTGGACGAACACTTCGTCTTCCGCATCCCACCGGGCCTGGATGCCGCAGCCGCCGCTCCCCTGCTCTGTGCCGGGATCACCACCTATTCGCCGCTACGACACCTACAGGTGGGGGAAGGCGACTCGATCGCGATCCTGGGACTGGGTGGACTTGGTCACATGGCAGTTCAGTTCGCCGCCGCTATGGGTGCGGAGGTGACCGTACTGAGCCGCTCGCTGGAGAAGGCGACGGACGCGGCCAGACTCGGCGCTCACGACTTCGTCGACACTCGCGAAGCCGACTCCCTGGCCCGACACGCGGGTCGTTTCCGCTACATCATCGATACGCTGGCCGTCGGGCATGACCTCGGTTCCGCGCTTGCCTGTCTCAAGCCAGGCGGCACGCTGGTGATGCTGGGCGCTGCTCCCACACCGCTGAGCCTGGCAACCGTCCCGCTGGTCTTCGGTCGGCGTGGGGTGATCGGCTCACTGGTGGGCGGCGTTCCGGAAACGCAGGAGATGCTCGATTTCTGCGGAGCGCGCGGCATCGTCTCCGAGATCGAGCCGATCGCACCCACCGATATCAACGATGCCTTCGAGCGAGTGCTGAGCGGAGACGTGAAATACCGTTTCGTGATCGACTGCCAGCAGATGCGGATGGGCGCGGAACCAGTGCCGCTTCCGGTTTGAGCGCCTCGCACCGGCTCAATGCCAACCGGATCAACACCCCGATGCCGGCTGCGCGACATCGGGGTGTTCCTTACAGGACGACCGCGGGCAGCAATATCCCCAGGGCAAGCGCGACATCGCTGCCGCAGCTTGATGGTCACAAAGCAGGTTCCCGCACGTGTAGTGGACTCCTTCGGCGGCCGTCATCCAACCACCGATGTCGGCCGGGTCGCTCTCGCGCGCAGTGGCGCTGGTGTAGATGACGCCCGCAAAGGCCCCGAGCACGACGCCACCCACCGTCCAGAGGACGCGCTGATGGCCGCGGCTGACCTCCACCTGCTCGGTTTCACTCCATTGAATGGTCTCTCCGGGTCGGCCCTCGTCGTCCAGGAGCGTCAGAGACTCGGAATCGACCGAGTGCAGGCGACCGGTCCAGCGGGACAACTGCGGAATGGTGATTCTCACGCGAACACCAGGCTCCAGGAGAGCATCCAGTGCGTCGTCCTGCTGTTGCGCCGCGAGGGGAGTCGCCGAGCTCAACAGCACCAGAAGGATGAGGGAGGGCCTCAATGATTCCTTCCTGGAAGGGGGGGACAGCTGACGGAAGATCGACGCGGCGAGCTCTGCCTGGCATCAACGCCCTGTGGCGATGGACCCCGGGTCGGCAGTACAGGCGCAGCGGACGGCTGCAGGCGGGGTGGTGGCCGGGTTGATCGAGGCGAAGACACACATGCGCGGCCAGGTCGTCCAGGTCGTCGCTACGGACGACACCGCGATGTTGTACACCAACTTCGACGGCTCATCACTGGGTGAGGACGGGCGGTCGATCCCGATCGAGCAGAAGGCGATCGAGATCCTGCGCCGTCGGCCCGACGGTACCCGGGGACTCATCATCGGCGATCCCATCGGCCGCGAACGCTGAGGCCTCACGCCGCTTTTCCCGCTCCTATCGCGGGCCGCCTCGCGCAGAATCCGAACGGCCGTCGCCCGTCCACCTTTGAATGGTGGGCTCCAAATGATGATCCGGATGCGCGGCATCGGATTGCCGTTCTGCGGGCGCGACCTACATTGCGATCACCTCGTGTTGCGTGCCCATCTCCCGTCAGATCTCGACTCGTCATGCACCTCGACAGCATTCGCATGAGCGGGCGGCGCCTCACCTTGCTGGCGCTCGCAATCGCGCTGGCCGCCCTTGCCACTGCCCTGCCCGCGGCCGCCTCCGCACTGGCGTCGGACTCCACCGTACGCCTTGCCGACGTGATGATGCGCGACGCCGCCGTCCTCCCGGACCCGGCGACGGGAACGTATTACATCGTCGCCTCGGCCCGCGTACCCGGGGGAGGAGTTCGCGCCTATACCAGTAAGGACCTGGTGAACTGGGAGGGGCCGCACATCATCTACCGCGTGCCCGAGGAGATGTGGGGAGAGGAGGTGCAGATCCGCAGCGTCTGGGCGCCGGAGATGCACAAATACAACGGCAAGTACTACCTCTTCCTCACCTTCGACTCGACCTGGGAGCTACCCGAGCAGTGGGACGGGTGGTTCACCTGGCCACCTCGAGTCCGGCGAGGCACGCAGATCCTCATCAGTGACAATCCGCTGGGCCCGTTCCGCGCCTTCTCTAACGAGTCCACCCTGCCGGCGGACATGATGACGCTGGACGGGACGCTGTGGGTGGAGGATGGGGTTCCCTACATGGTCTTCTGCCACGAGTGGGTGCAGATCGTCGACGGGGCGGTCTCCATGGTCCAGTTGAAGCCCGACCTGTCTGGCATCGTGGGTGAGCCGAAGGTGCTCTTCCGCGGCAGCGCCGCGCCCTGGGCGCGCAATGACCCGCCGCACCGCGCCTGGGTGACCGACGCCCCCTGGCTCTATCGCAGCCGCTCGGGCAAGCTCTTCATGCTCTGGTCGGCGTATGGTGAGGGAGGCTATACCGTAGGCCTTGCGGTCTCCGAATCGGGCAAGCTCGAGGGCCCGTGGGTCCAGCAACCCGAACCGATCTACGAAGACGACGGCGGCCACGCGATGCTCTTCCGCACTTTCAACGGCAAGCTGATGATGACGCTGCACTCGCCCAACTCCGGCCCGAACCAGCGCATCCACTTCTTCGAGGTGGAAGACACCGGGGAGACGCTGCGCATCGTGCGCAGGTTCACTCCAGAGGCGTAGGCTGAATGGGGTTGGGAAATTACGAATTACGAATTACGAATTTCATGACCGACCCTGTCATCCTGACCAAGCGAAGCATCGCCCGCAGGTCCAGTGCCTGACCGCGATCCTTCACTCCGCCCCGGCGGGCTCCGCTCAGGATGACAAACCCCGTAATTCGTAATTCGCAATTCGTAATTCCTCAGGCGACGCGATGTAGCTTGATCGGATACGTTTTGTCCGCGTTCCACTGGCAGACGTAGAGGTTCTTCTCGTCGTCGACGCAGACGTCGTGGCAGTGCTTGAAGATGGGCACCTCCTGCACCATCAGCTGCAGCTCGCCGTCGCGGTACTCAGGCGCCGTGCCCGCGGGGTTGGAGACCACCCGATTCTTCCCATCCAGGATGGTGACGAAGCCGGAGTTGGGGGTCTGGTTGAGGTAGCGAAGGCGCGACCAGCAGACACCCGAGTAGACGTTCTCACCGTCGATGACGGGCCGGCACACGTACGCACCGGGCAGGAAGACGGTCGACAGATACTGACCGTCGAGGGTGAAGTACTTGAAGGAGTTGTGCGCCCGTGAGGTGATCAGCAGCCTCGGCCCGCTCGGATCCCGGTAGTCGACCGTGATTCCGTGCGGGGTCTGGAACTGATCGTCCGCGTCGCCGCGCCCTCCAAACTTGCGGATAAACTCCCCGTTCTGGTCGTACTGGAGGATCCAGTGCGAGCCGTAGCCGTCGGCGACGTAGATGTCCCCGTTCGGCCCGATCGCCGTTTCGGTCGGCTGGAAGCGGTCTTCCTCAGCGTACTCGCCGATCCTGCTCGGGTGCTCGATGGTGAGCAGGATCCGCCCGTCCAGCGTGGTCTTCGCCACCTTGCCCCCCGGCGGATCGGTGATGAAGAGGAACTCCTCGCCGCCCGCGTTCCAGAGCGTCAGCCCGTGCGCGCCGGGGAATTCCGTTCCCCAGCGCTCGAGCAGCTTCCCTCCCTTATCGTAGACGATGACGTTGTTGCGCGGCTCGTCGGTGACCATGATCAGCCGCCCGCGCGAGTCCATCACCATCTCGTGGCAGTTGTTGACCGGCGTCCGTGCCGGATCGAGGTCCCCCCAGCCGATCTCCGCCCGATAGCGGAAGTCCCCGTGCCCCAGGATCTGGTCCGAGAGCTTCGGCCGGGAGCGGTTGACGTAGAAGCGGAAACCGGGAGCGATCAGGGACGTGCCCGCCAGGATGGCGGATCGGCGAACGAAATCACGACGGGACCAGCGATGATCGTCCATGGTGGGAAGCGTGCGTTGGGTGGTGGGTCAGGTCGAGTAGCCGCCGTCACCGGTTCGGCATCAGCCCCTCTTCCATCTCCGGCGAAGGGGCACAGGATCGTACGGTCGTCGCCCGCTTACCCTGCGGCGCCTCTCCCCATCGCGCAAGGAAGGCGTCGATGAAATCCTGCGCCTGCTCCGGCTCGACCAACGATTCGAGGGATGCCCCCGGGCGTAATGCCACCCATGCCCGGCCGTCAAACCTGGAACGGGCGGCGCATCTGCCTCCGGGTGCGCGCGGCTCCTCCACCGAGGGAATGGGCTGCCGGCACGAGGATCAATTCATTTTCGGGTGGCATTGAAGTAATACGCCACCCCGGCCACCGCTGGCGATTCCAGGGCTATTCCCAGACCCTTCAGTTGCAGCAGATCGAAAATGTATTCGACCGGATAGTGCGTTAGGAGCAGAAGGAGCGGGGCCGGCAGGCACCAGCACGCAACCAGGGCCACCGCGAACAGGAGGGTCTCGAGCTCTGTGTCGGCCTGACTGTTCCTGCCGCGCTTGTCGAACAGGAAGGCTGCCATGACGCTCAACAGCGGCATGTAGATAGTCACCGCCGAGGTGAGCGAATCACGCATCACGGGACCGCTGATGGCACCTCCGCGGCCAATGTAGAACAGGGACAGGATGCAGCCGATGAAGCTGCAAAATACGAACAGCATCAGGATGACTCGTCCCGTCCTCCGATCGATCGCCCGCATCATAAGCAGGCGGAGGCTGATGGAAACCACCCGGCTATGGTTTGAGCGAGCGCAGGCGCGGCAGACGTACCGGCGGACACGCTCCACGGCGTTTCGCGAACGCCGCGCTGCTGGCGAATCCACGAGAGAGACACCGCCGTGCACTGATCGTTGTTGTTGCCAGGTCCTATGCGAAGTAGATAGGCGGTGCGGCGTTCGATCCTCTCTCCTGCGCGGCGAGCCTCCGGCACGAACCACGTCACGAGGTACAGAGCGTCGTCTCGCACCAGGTTGTGAGTGGGGATTCCCAGTCTCGAAAGCCTGGATGCCACCAAGGCCGCGACTTCCGACGCCGGATCCGTAGATCCCCAGGTTAATCCGCCGGGGGGAAACTCTTCGATTGCGGGGACCTCTCCTTCGCGCAGCAGCGTGGCGAGCACGCTCGTGTTCCATGCGGTCGCAGGTCCCGCCGGCGCGATCGACGGCATCGTAGCTCCGGGCTGCACGTTCTGGAGCCAGTATTCGTATATCCGACTCACCTCGGAGTCCTGCCAGTAGGTGCTCAAGGTGGCGCGGAGGGCCTCCTCTTCTCGAGGGGCTTCGGCTTCGACGGTCTGCCCTTGCGCCTGGGCGACAGCGGACCACGATCGGATGATGATCGTGGCAGCGACGATCCACCCCGCGCGAAGCGCGAGGCGCACATGGTTGCGGTGGTTTGCAGGGGATGCCATGGGAGTGGGAGCGGGGAGTCACGGAACAAGCAGGAGGGACTACGCAGCCGCCATCACAATTATTGGCCGGTTACTCGGGCAGTGCAACTTTGTTGTCGGAAGACCCGCGAGGCGAATCGGGACACACCTGGCGGTCGAGCAACGCCGCTCAGCGAGGTTAGCCCTGAAGCACGACGGATTCTGCTGGAGCTCCGACGGGTCTAGCAGGCTCTGCGTATCATCGGGCAGCCGGGTCGCAGTCTGCTCGACATCGCGCAGTCGGGCGGGCGGTAATGGGTACGGTAGACCCCGCCTCAGGAAGGATCTTCGCTTCGCGCCGAGGGGATCTGACGAGCGGAATCTCGGGACGTGTGCGAAGCAGATCACCGAGAAGGCTCGGAAGAAGCCGGCTCTCGCAGGTGCCCGGTTGTCGCTCCGACCGCACCGGGCGACCTTACGGGAAGCGAGCGGCACCCTGTCACTAGGAAGGATCTCATGCGGATACTCGCCGGAACGAGCGGCTGGCAGTACAAGGAGTGGAAGGGGAGCTTCTATCCGGAGAACATGTCCACAGACGGCATGCTGGAGTACTATGCCGCCCGTTTCAGCACGGTGGAGGTCAACAACACCTTTTACCGCATGCCGAAGGAGAGCGTGCTGCGTGCCTGGGCCGAGGCCGTACCGGAGGGCTTCACCTTCGTGCTCAAGGCATCCCAGCGGATCACCCACTATGCCCGCCTGCGCGACGAGGCGTTGGATCCGCTGAATTACCTGCTCCGGGCCGCGGCCTCCTTCGGCAATCGGCTGGGTCCGCTGCTCTTTCAGCTCCCTCCGAACCTGCGCCGCCTTCGAGTTCCGGCACCCTTCGTGGTTTGAGGATGACGAGGTGCTCGAAGTGCTGCGGGCGCACGACGTGGCGCTCTGCGTGGCGAATACCAACGAGGAAGAGACGCCGCTGCATGCAACCGCCAGCTACGGCTATCTCCGCCTGCGCAAGGAGGCCTACGAAGAAGGCGAGCTGGAGTCGTGGGCCGAGCGGATCCAGGCGCAGCCGTGGACGGAAGCGTACGTCTTCTTCAAGCACGAAGACGAGGGTACGGGCCCCAAGCTCGCGGCGAGATTTCTGGAGATCTGCGGCGTGAAGCGGTGAGGATGCTCCCCTGGAAGGCGGTCGTCCCCACGGACAGGCCGCGGCACGGCATGGGCGCTCGACGGTACCGATCACCACCGGCGCGGGTGCACGGACCGGCGTCGGGCGTGAGGAGGGTGCATTGGCCTGTTTGATCGGCACTGGACGTGCTGCCGAGGCAAAGCTTGAGTTTCTCTCGTAATTCGCAGCTTCCTCCAGAGGAGGTCCCGAGATGAGGACATACAACAAAAATCCCGAGGCACTGTCGCAGCTGACGCCAGAACAGTACCGGGTCACGCGGGAAGACGGCACGGAACGACCGTTTCAGAACGAATACTGGGACAACAAGGAGCCGGGGATCTATGTCGACGTGGTCTCGGGCGAACCGCTATTCGCCTCGGTCGACAAGTTCGACAGCGGCACTGGTTGGCCGAGTTTCACGAAGCCCCTGGAACCGGCGAACGTGGTCGAGAAGGTCGACCAGTCCCACGGAATGATCCGCACCGAGGTCCGCTCCAAGCACGGCGACAGCCATCTGGGCCATCTGTTTCCGGACGGACCGGCGGACAAGGGAGGTATGCGTTATTGCATGAACTCGGCGTCCCTCCGGTTCATTCATCGTGATCAACTCGAGAGCGAGGGCTACGCCGAATACCTCTCTCTGTTCACGAGCGACAGCAGCCCTGACGGTCCGACGGGTACGAAGTAGTCGCCGTTCAGAGCGGCCATGATGCCAGTGGCCAGCGCTGCCACCTCGTACGAGCCCACGGCGCCCGGGTCGCGCCGCTTCGGCGCATCCGCTCGAGCCGTCCGCCTGCCGCGGAAGGACATCAGCCCGGGCGAAACGACCCACTACTGCCCCTGTTACCCCTCCAGAAGACGAGGCCGATGATCAAGGCGAAATCCAGCTCGTTCGGCGTCCTGATCCATGCGGCGCAGCTCGCGGTTGTCCTAGTCGCGTCTGCCGCATGCGCACCGGGAGATGAGCCGCGGAGTGCCGAAGCGACCGAGCAGGTTGCGGGCGCCGAACAGCACTACCTCTACGTCGCGGTACCGGGCGTCCGTAGATACCTCGAGTTTGGCGGTCACGGCCTGCTGGTTTTCGACATCGAGAACGATCACCGCTTCGTCAAGCGGATCCCGGTCGCCGGGTTGCTGCGCAAGGAGGCCACCTTCCCCTCGATGACTCCCCCGGGTCAGCCTTCCAACGTGAAGGGAATCGCCGCCAGCGTGGCGACGAACAGCGTCTACATCAGCAACCTCGAGACGATGCAGCGCATCGACGTGGGTACGGAGCGCGTCGTCTGGGAGCACGAGTACGAGGGTGGCGTCGACCGCATCGCCATCTCGCCCGATGGCACGCTGATCTACGCCCCCAGCCTCGAGGGGGAGCACTGGAATGTCGTGGATGCGGAAACGGGAGAGGTGATCACGCAGCTCTTCAGCGGCAACTCGGGGGCACACAACACCATCTACTCACTGGACGGCACACGGGTGTACCTGGCGGGCCTCCGCTCGCCGACCCTCGGGGTCGTGGATCCCCGGACGCACACGGTCATCCGTCAGGTCGGCCCCTTCAGCGCTCCGATCCGCCCATTCACCATCAACGGATCGCAGACGCTCGTGTACGCGAACGTGAACGGCCTGCTGGGCTTCGAGATCGGAGACCTGCGGACGGGAGAGTTCCTGCATCGTATCGATGTCACGGAGCAGGGATTCGAGGCGAAGACACCGCTGCGGCACGGCGTCTATAGTCACGGCGTCGGCCTGACCCCCGATGAGATGGAAGTCTGGGTGGTCGACGGGGCAAACGAGCGCGTCCACATCTACGACAACACCGTCATGCCGCCGCGGTACGTCGACAGCATCAAGCTGAGGGCACAGCCGGGGTGGATCACCTTCAGCATGGACGGCCGATATGCCTATCCGTCGACCGGGGAGGTGATCGACGTGGCGACGCGGCAGGTCGTCACGCACCTGACGGACGAGCACGGCGTGATCGTACAGAGCGAAAAGATGGTCGAGGCCTTCCTGCGCGACGGCAAGATCGTCAAGGTCGGGGATCAGTTCGGTCTGGGACGGGTGACGGACTGAGGTCACGACGGTTGCTCTCCTCTGGACGGCCAATAGGAGCGCTGTTCAGAGGGAGTGGCCCCTCAGGCCTTTTCGAATGTGCGCGCGCTCCAGAACGGCGGAATGCAGAGGGTCACTGAGGATTGCGCAGAGGGCGCACGGAGGCCGCTGGTAGGTTCGCCTCAAACACCATGGATTTGGTGGCGGCGGTTCTCCAGAAGTCGATTTTCCCCTCGGTTGAGAGGACAATCCGTCACGTTGTCACTCAGTTCCTCCGTGCCCTCCGCGAAATCGTCCGCGACCCTTCTGCGTTTCATAGCCCGGTGCGGCTGCGCCGCACCGGGGCTTATCCTCAAACCTGCGAGCCGGGGTACACGGCCAGCGGAGCAGCAAGGGCCGAGGCGGCGGGGCGCTCGGCGAGTGGACGCCGGCGCAACAACGGCTGCGTGAGCGGCGGCGGCAGGTACGCCGCGCCCTCGAGCGGTGCCACGTCGGCGCCGGGAGGGACGATCTCGTCGATCCGGTCGAGAATCTCGTCGTCCAGCACCACTTCGGCGCCGGCGAGGAGTCCATCGAGATGCTCCACCGTGCGCGGTCCGATGATGGCGGCGCTGACCGCCGGATGCGCGACCACGAATGCCAGCGCCAGGTGCATCAACGAGGTGCCTGCACTCTCCGCCAGCGGGATCAGCTGCTCCACCACGTCCAGGCTTCGCTCGTCGGAGAGGGCGTTGGGGAAAAACCTCGCGCGCAGCGTGTCTGGCCGCGGTTCGCCCTTTCGATATTTCCCGGTCAACATCCCCTTGGCCAACGGGCTCCACGTGATTACCCCCATGCCGTAGCGCTGGCAGACGGGGAGCACCTCCCGCTCGAGGCCGCGATTGAGGATGGAATACGGAGGCTGTTCGACTCGAAACCGGGCCAGTGCCCGGCGCTCGGCCACCCACTGGGCCTCGACCGTATCCGATGCGGGAAAGGTAGACGACCCGATCGCGCGGACTTTCCCCTCCCGTATGAAGTCGGTGAGGGCCGCAAGCGTCTCCTCGATGTCGGTATCCGGCGTGGGACGGTGGATCTGGTAGAGGTCGATGTAGTCCGTCTGAAGCCGCCGCAATGAGTCGTCCAGCGCACGCGCAAGCCAGCGCCGCGAGCTTCCTCGCTGATTGGGATCGTCCCCCATCGGCATAGCCGCCTTGGTGGCGAGCACGATGCTGTCCCGCCGCCCCTTCAGCGCCTTGCCGACGATCACCTCCGACTCACCACGAGAGTACGCGTCCGCGGTGTCGACGAAGTTGATCCCGAAATCTAGGGCCTTGTGGATGATGCGGATGCATTCGTCATGATCCGCGTTGGCCAGCCTCCCGAACATCATCGCTCCCAGGCCGTAAGCACTCACCTGGATACCTGTCCGACCGAGCGGGCGATAGCGCATGTTCTTTTCTCCCGGCGCCCTGGCCGCGTTTCGACCAGTCGTTTAGAATATAAAACGGAACCACCGTCCATTTATACGGAACAATGTTCCGCTTTGTCAAGGAGAACCTCCTGGTATGGGGAAACAGGAAGCAAACAGGGAATCGACGGACGTGGTCACGCGACCGCTGCGAGCGGATGCGCGGCGCAATGTGGACGCGATCCTGGAGGCGGCAAAGCGGTTGTTCGCAGAGATGGGCGTGGATGTCCCGATGCGGACCATCGCAGCGGAGGCGGGGGTCGGTGTGGGAACGCTCTACCGCCATTTTCCGCTGCGCTCCGACATGATCAAGGCGATCATCCAGCGGGAGGTGGACGCCTGCGTGGAGTACGCATCGGCCGCTGCGGAACAGCACCCCCCGGGCGAGGCGCTGGCTGCCTGGGCGCAGAAGCTCGTGGATCTCACCGCGACTAAGCGTGGGCTGGGCACCGCCCTACACTCGGGAGATGCGGCTTTGCGCTCCCTCCCCGAATACGTCCTGGATCGGCTCACTCCAGTGCTGCGGCAGCTACTCGACGCGGCTGCCGCGGCCGGCGCGATTCACAGGAGTGTGGATGCGGGCGAGCTCCTGATGGCCCTCCTCAGGCTGGCGTCGCCCGCAAGCGAGGGAGCGGTAGACGAGGCGCGCCGAATGGTAGGGCTGCTGGTGGATGGGCTGCGGGTTTGAGTGCCCGCGGCGGGCTTTGCGGGCCAGACAATTGGGGGTGACTTCAGAGTTTGCGCTCGCCTGAAGGTCCACTAAAATGTGCGGCCGGGCGCGCCGCGTGCCCGGCGCAGAACGCCTACCGCACCTTCCGCGGCCCGTCCTGGCCGCCGGCGTTTTCTCGAGCAGAGCCTCCATGCACGATACCTCGCACCTTCGCGACATTCTCGTCCTCCTGGCCTTCGCCATCGGCATCGTGATGATCTTCCGCCGGGTCCGAGCCGGATCGGTGCTCGGCTACCTCATCGCGGGGATGATCGTGGGCCCCTACGGGCTCTCCCTGGTCCACGAGGTCGAACGCATGGCCATCCTGGGCGAGTTCGGCGTCGTGTTCCTGCTCTTCGGCATCGGGCTCGAGCTCTCCTTCGAGCGGCTGATGGCGCTCCGGCGCCTGGTGTTCGGCCTCGGCGGCGCGCAGGTCCTCATCACCGCCGTGGTCGTGTGGGTGGTCGCCCGGACGCTCGGCATGGAAAACGGCGCCGCCGTGGTCCTGGGCGGCGGGCTCGCTCTCTCCTCCTCCGCCATCGTTCTTCAGATGATGGCCGAGCGCGGAGACCTGTCTGCGCCCCACGGACGGGCCGCCTTCGGCGTGCTCCTCTTTCAGGACCTGGCCGTCGTCCCCCTGCTCGCACTGGTCCCACTCCTGGGGCAGGAGGATGCCAACGTAGCGACGGCGCTCGGCGTCGCGTTGCTCAAGGGCGTCGCCTTCGTCGTCGGCCTCACCGTCCTCGGGCGCATCCTGCTCCGACCCATCTTTCACACCGTCGCGCGGGAGAGGAGCGGTGAGCTGTTCACGGGGATCACCCTGCTCCTGGTGCTCGGCATCGGCTGGATGACGCAGGAGGCGGGGCTGTCGATGGGAATGGGCGCCTTCCTGGCCGGACTCCTGATCGCGGAGACGGAGTACGTCCACCAGGTGGAAGCGGACATCGAGCCGTTCAAGGGCATCCTGCTCGCCCTGTTCTTCATGGTGGTGGGCATGTCGCTGGACATCCGACTCGCCCTGCAAAACGCCCCCACCGTCCTGGCGTTGGTCACTGCTCTGGTGCTGGTGAAGTTCGGCATCCTGGCCGCCCTCTGTCGCGCCTTCGGGTTCGCGTGGGGTGCTTCGCTCCGGGCCGGCCTTGTGCTCTCGCAGGGAGGCGAGTTCGCCTTCGTGCTCTTCACCCTGGCCGTTGCCGCCGGCGCGCTTCCCGACAGCACCGCGCAGCTCCTGACGCTCACCGTCGGCCTCAGCATGGCCGTGACCCCGGGGCTGATGTTCGTCGGCCGCACGCTCGAGCAGCGCCTCTCACCCATCGGCGTGCCGGGCGCCAACATGCTCGAGGAGGCGGCGGACTTGGAGGGTCACGTGCTCATCGCCGGTTACGGACGCGTCGGACGCACCGTCGCCCGGCTCCTGGACGCGGGACGGATCCCCTACGTGGCGGTGGACCGGAATGCGGAGACGGTGGCGGCGGAGCGCTCGCAGGGGCATGCCGTCTACTTCGGCGATGCCGGGCGAGACGAGGTGCTGGAGGCCGCCGGCGCGAAGAAGGCGCGCGTAGCGGTCATAACCGTCGACGACCCCAGGGGCGCTGAACGCGCGGTGCACGCGCTGCGTCACATCCGGGCCGACCTCCCCATCCTCGTCCGGGCGCAGAGCGTGGAGCAGTGCGAGGTCCTGATCAAGGCCGGGGCAACCCATGCGATCCCGGAGCTGATCGAGGGCAGCCTGCAGCTCGGCGAGGAACTGCTGGTGCTCCTCGGCGACGAGCGCAGCCAGGCCCGCGTGCTGCTCGACACCTTCCGCCAGAGGGCCTACGCGCGGTTGGGCGACATGCGTCCGCACGTGGCGCCGGCGGGGGAGGCGATTGGTGAGAAGATAGAAGCTAGAAGCTAGAAGTTGGTCAGAAATCGGTGGCGCGAGTTGTCCGGGCCGCCGGCCACGCCCTCGCCGATGGAGACCAGCACGCGCAAGCGGGCATTGACGCCGCTCCAGTCAGTCTGAGCGTCCACTGCCCCGTGTCGGACCCCAGTTGTGCCGGTAGGTAGGCCGGGAAACTACTTGTGGACTGCATCCTGCGGATCGGCCCCGCTGAGCGGGGGGCGGGGGGTGAAATCTGGCACCTGGCTTTGGCCGCCAGCCCGCGCTCGACTACATCCCGTTCCTCTCGCGCTGCGTCAATCTCCCCCCGCGCTGGCGATGTTCATCCGCTCGCGAGAGCTCGACGACGCGCGAATCAGCTCGATCGCTGTCCGCACCTGCATGTCGTGAGCGTCGGAGAACCGCCGCGCGAGGGCCGAGCCGCCACGAAGCTGGGCGGTCTGGTACCCGAGCTCGAAGCTGAGATATTCTCGCAGAACCGGCAGGTTCGGGGTCACCCGAAGCAGATCGCTTCTCCGCGCCTCCGCGATCAGGGCATCAATTGCATCGCGCGGCGGGGGAGCTCCGGCCGTCAGTGAGGAGTCGCGCGCAAGCCTGCGTGCATACGCAAAGATCAGATCGCGGAACGGCTTTCCCGATTCCTCGTTCTTGAGCTGCGCCGCGGCCCTCTTTCGCACCGCCACGACCGAGTCGGCGACCTCCACATCGGGCTGAATTCCTCCGGATCCATCCGCCTGCGCACCCGTGTCCAGCGAAAGCGAGGGGGCACGATCACCTGTCTCGATGACGGTACCTCCGAAAGCGCCATGAAACCGGTCCAGGCCACGACCCTCCGGCGTGTACCAGCGCGCGGTGGTCACTTTGAGCCGGTACCCACCAGGCAGGGAAAAGATGGACTGCACGCTCCCCTTGCCGAAGGTCGGTTCACCGACGACGACCGCGCGGTCGTGATCCTGCAGGGCTCCGGCCAGAACCTCTGCTGCACTGGCGGTGTGCCCGTCGACCAAAACCGCGATCGGTAGCGCGGCGTTGTCCTCCTCGTCCCTCGCGCGGTACTCAGAGTTGACGCCCCCTCCGACACCAGTGCTGATGGTCAGAACCTCTCCCGTCGGAAGGAACAGGTCGGCGACTGCCAGCGCTTCCTCGAGCAGGCCACCAGGGTTGCCCCGGAGATCGAGCACGAGACCCTCGAGGTCACCCTCGCTTTCAAGATGGCTGAGCGCGGCCTCGAACTCGAACGCGGCACGGTGGCCGAAGCTGCTGAGCTGAATGACGCCGATCCCCTCCTCCGTGCGATACGCGTGGATCACCGACGGCACGCTCACGCTCGCGCGAACGACCTCAAACGGCTGTGGCAGCGCCACTCCGTCGCGCCTGATCCGCAGCGTGACACTCTCACCAACGGGTCCACGCAGGGCGTCGACAACCTCATCGATCGACCAGCCGTCGGTACTCTGTCCATCGATCTCGACGATCTGATCACCGCGCTGAAGGCCGGCCCTCTCTGCAGGTGAGCCGGCCACAGGCTCCACCAAGGTCGGAAAGCCTTCGCGCAGATCGACCGAGCTTCCTATGCCGCCGAAGGCGCCTCCCGTGGAGGCGGCGAAGTCCTGGTACTCCTCCGGATCCATGAGCTGCGCGTACGGATCGCCAGAATTCTCGACGAGAGCCCTGGCCGCCCACAGGTAAAGGGAATCCCGCGGAATATCGTGTGCGGCGGAGAGCCGGGCGACGACTTCATCGAGTAACTTGCTGGCCTCCGACGTCGGTGCCTGCTCGGTTCGCTTCTCGAGCCGAGCGCTGACGAGCAGCGTGCCGAGCACGCCAGCTACCAGGGCCGCGCCGGCACTGAGGAGCGCAAAGCGGACTCTCGAACCTCTGGTCATCCTGCTCGATTCTGACGGCGCGGCTGAGCCGCGCCGATTGACTCGAAGAAGGGGTCAGCAGCGAAGCAGCACGGGGCTGCGCGCTCGTTGCAGCATTGTTCAGGCCCTGCGAGCATTATGCAATTTTTGCCGCATCAAGTTGCCCAATGATCCAAGTAGGCAGAAAATGGAAAGTGCCACACCGCGAAATGTGGCCTGGGTGAGGCCATGGCACCAACGCCGGTGAGGGTTAGCCGGAAAGCCATAGCGTCAGCCCGATCACCAGTGGACGCGCAGCATCCCCTCGCCGTCGACCTCGAACCGGGTGCCGAACCGGCGGCTGGCCATGGTCAGGGTCCGGGCCAGCCAGGCCGCGTCCTCCCTTCCCGCCCGTTCCAGGCGGAATCGGCGCAGCCGGGTGGGGACGATAGTGAGCTCCTCCAGGCCGTCGGCACCCATCGTCACCAGGTACATCCCTCCCAGGTCAGGGCGGAATTTCTCCTCGCCGCCGATCCCCTCGTAGTCGTTGATCAGGTCGCCGCACCCGTAGAGGATCAGCTTGCCCCGGTAGATCTCCACCCCGATCGGGTGGTGGGAGGAGTGCCCATGAACGATGTCCACTCCCACCGTATCGATCAGGGCCTGGGCGAACCGCCGATGGCTGCGGGGGATGTGGTAGCCCCAGTTGGGGCCCCAGTGGATCGAGACCACCGTGACGTCGCCGGGCCGCCTTAGCGTCTCGAGCACGGCGCCGACCTGCTCCACGAGAGAGTCGGTGAGGGACGGGAGCAGCCACACTCCGGCCTCGTCCTCGCCGGCCGCCCACATGGTCGGAATCCCGCTCGACGGCATGCCCACGCCCGCCGCCACGACCCTGCGACCGGTGCCCGTCTCGACCACCGCGGGCGCTCGCGCCTCCCGGATGTCATGGCCGGCGCCGGCGGTCGCGATCCCGGACGCGTGCAGGGTCTCCAGCGTCCGCTCCAGCCCCGGGAATGACCAGTCGAGCACGTGATTGTTGGCCAGCACGCAGCAATCGATGCGGGCCGCGGTGAGCACGTCGGCGTTCCCGGGGTGCATCCGGTAGTGGATCCCCTTGTCCGGCCAGGGATCGCCCCGGTCGGTAATCGCGGTCTCCAGGTTGACGATGCGGACGTCGACCGTCGGCCCGTCGAGGATCTCGAGGGCGTCGCCCCAGACGTATCCGGGCTGGACACCCCGGGGAATGGGGCCATGCGCCTGCTCCGCCAGCTCGACGTAGCGGATCGCCGACTTCACCCAGGCCTCGTAGAGACGCGGGTCGCCCGGGTGGGCCAGGATCTGGTCCACCCCGCGACCCGTCATCACATCCCCCGCGAGGAAGACCCGTACACGGTCGTCAGGCATCGCGGGCGACAGTGATCATTGGCCGGCGCGTGTGGTCCGACTGCGCCATCCTACTCCCCCAGTTCGCTGGCGAAGAGCGCGTCGAGCCGCTGATAGCTGAGCTCCATGCCGTCGGTCATGCCCGTGGAAACGGCCGCGTCGCGTGCTTCCTTCGAGCCGTAGGCCATCACCGTGACCAGCGTAGTGACGCCATCCTTCTCGCTGAAGGTGGAGCGGATCCTGGTCGGTTGATCCGCCGACATGTTGCCCTCGGGCAGCGCGAAGTCTCCGGGATCGTAGTACTGGTCGTACGAGAGCTTCTCCGGCTCGTGGACTTCGGCGAAGGTGCCGAAAAAGCCGAACTCCTGGCCATTCTCATCCGAGCGCCAACGCCAGCGAAACTTGCCGCCGGGCCGGACGTCCATCTCGCACACCGGCATCGACCAGCCGGGATAACCGAGCCACCGTCGCATCAGCTCGGGCACTGTGTGGGCCTGCCAGACCAGCGTGCGGGGGGCGTGGAAGCTGCGCGCGACGCGGACTTCCATGTCGCTCGGCAGCGTGACCACGGCGGTAAATTTCTCCTTGGTAGCCACGGTGCTCTCCTTTTTCTGGGGGTTCCGGCGATCGGGATTAGCGGCGCTTGCGCTTCGTTGGCGGCGTGTTCGCTTTCTGCCGCTCCGCCTGGTGAGGCGGCCTAGCTTTGTGAGCATTGTGAGGCCTGGCCTGCATCTCTTCGAGCAGCTTGTCGAGAGCCTCGTACCGGCTCTCCCAGATCTGCCTGTAGTTCTCGAGCCAGGCGGCGACCTCCCGCAGCGGGCGAGCCTCGAGCCTGCGCGGCCTGGTATTGCCGACCTTTCCGGCGGAGATCAGCCCGGCGGTCTCCAGTACCTTCAGGTGCTTCGAGATCGCCGGCTGGCTCATGTTGAAAGGCGCCGCCAGCTCCGCCACCGTGGCTTCACCTCGAGCGAGCCTGGCCAGGATGGCCCGCCGGGTCGGATGGGCCAGCGCCGCAAAAGTCAGATCGAGTTGTTCGGAGACGGGCATGGGGTCTTTCAGAGATGATGTAACCTGACGGTTATGATAACTATTGAGTTATGGATGTCAAGTGCTTTTGTCGAGAATGGAACTGACGGCGCGGTGCTGTGCCGGGGATGGCACAGGTCGCTGCGGAAGCCGACCAGCGGTAAGTTCGTGCAGGTCACGGCGGGGCAAAACCACACCTGCGCACTGCGGGACGACGGGGTCGTCGAGTGCTGGTATCTGAATCAATTCGGTCAGGCGCCGCCCACCCGCAGCGCGAGCAGGGGACGCTTCGTCGCGGTGGAAGCCGGCGCCTGGCATACCTGCGGCTTGCGGGACGACGGCGTAGCGGAATGCTGGGGCGGCAACGGCTGGGGACAGGCACCGGCCACACAGACCGCCTCGGTGGGCACCTACCGCCAGCTGAGCGGCGGCTACTACTTCAACTGTGCGGTCCGGAGCGACCACGCCCTGGAATGCTGGGGGAAGAACCGGGACCGCGAGGCCCGCTCCGAGCAGCGCATCGTGTTCACCACCCTGCCGCTGGATCCGAGCCTCGTGGGCAGCAGCTATCCCATCGCCGCCACCGGCGGCGGGTCCGGGAATCCCCTGAACTTCAGGAGCCTCACTCCGGAGGTGTGCACGGTCTCCGAGGGGATGGTCTCGGCGGATGCCCCGGGCACCTGCACCGTTGCGGCCAATCAGGCCGGGAACTGGAGGTACTTCCCTGCCCCGGAGGTGCGGGTCAGCTTCCAGGTCGAGGCGCCGTAGACGGCCAGCGCGGGAAAATGGACCGAAGCACGCGGCTACCCTACCCTGGGGCGATCGACACAGCACCAGCCGCTAGGTAGTCACACCCCGCCTCTGATGCGCTCATAACGAAAGCCCAGGCAATGCCTGGGCTTTCGCAGTAAGGGACTGCGAGGACTTGGAAAAGACTTGCTGGCACGTGGCAGGAAAAAAGGCAGGCGGCTCTGCGGATCGCGACGACGTCGTTCAGCGTCAGAATGTGACGCTATAATACTCCAATCCGTCATCAGATTGCGGGCGCCGTTCGGTGCGCGCGGCGCGGATCCAGGAATCCTCGGACGCCCTTCCCACCTTCCTTCCACCCGGTCCGGCTCATGCCTACGATCTTCGCGCGGTTCTGCAGGGCGGCACTGTGCATTCTGGCGGTTGCGGGAAGCAGTGCCTGCTCCGACAACTCCATCTCCGATCCCCAGTTGGACCCCGAGGCTTCGGGCGAGAATCGCACGGTCGCGAACGCACTCACCGTGAACATTACCGACGTACAAACCGCGTCCGGCTACAGATACGTGGTTGCGACGGGGCTTGCGGACAGTGCAAAGGCCTACATCGATCGCCCCTGGGTCTACGACAACGTTCCCCGCTTCCTCCAGGGCGCCACCTACGTCCGGACACGACAACAAGACCGCACCTTAGACGACCCCGCCCTGCTCTCCTTCCGCATTGATCGGGAAGCGGTGGTCTTCCTCACCGTGGACCCGGGATTCGATAGACCGTGGCTCGAGGAGATTGCCGGCTTCAAGCCGGTTCGGGATAACCTTTACATCCCCAAGCAGTACGGCAACAGCCCCGGGGAGCGATCCGGTCACCTGCTCTACGCGAAGGTCTACCCTGCGAAAGCGCGCATCGTGCTGGGACCGAACAGGACAGACGGCAGCGACGACATGTACACCGTCATCGTTCGACCCACCGCCGATGGGGTTCTCTCCGCCGGTGCGGGGGGACCGTACAGCGCGGCCGCCGGCACCATGGTCCAGCTCGTCGGGACCGCCGAGACCGCCTCGGAGTACGATCTCGCGTTGGATTACACCTGGGATTTCGGGGATGGGCACACCGGGGTTGGTCCGAGAGCTGGACATACCTACGAGTCTCCCGGCAGCTATACCGCTCGGTTCGAAGTCACCGATGCGATGGGCAATACCGTGACCGCCACGGCGCCGGTCAGCATCAGCAGCTCTGAGCCGTATGCCGTGTCGCAGGTGAGCACGGGCGACGGCTACGCCTGCGCGGTGCGCGCAAGCGGAGTCGTCAACTGCTGGGGGCGATCCGATTATGGGGAGGCTCCAGCCGAAAAACGGGCATCCGTTGGACGCTTCGTGCAGGTGGCCGCCCACAAGGACCACACCTGCGCCCTGCGCGACGACGGCGCAGTGGAATGCTGGGGCAACAATGTCGATGGACGGGCCCCGGCGCTCAGGACCGCCAGGACCGGAGTCTTCACACAAGTCGACGTCGGAGAGTTCCACAGCTGCGCACTACGGGATGACGGCGACAGGGAGTGCTGGGGTTCTTCCACCGAATGGTGGCTTTTTGCTGTAGGGCAGCACAGGGGCTATTACACCCAGCTCGCATTCGGCAACCGGCATGCGTGCGCGGTGAGAACCGATGGCGCGGTCGATTGCTGGGGATGGCACAGGTCGGTGCGGCAGCCGACCAGCG
Source organism: Longimicrobiaceae bacterium (assembly GCA_036375715.1). Lineage (NCBI taxonomy): Bacteria > Pseudomonadati > Gemmatimonadota > Longimicrobiia > Longimicrobiales > Longimicrobiaceae > Longimicrobiaceae bacterium. The sequence goes on from DASVBS010000039.1 coordinate 27,172, forward strand.
GCAAGTTCGTGCAGGTCGCGGCGGGGCAGAACCACACCTGCGCCCTGCGGGACGACGGGGTCGTCGAGTGCTGGTATCTGAATCAGTTCGGTCAGGCGCCGCCCACCCGCAGCGCGACCACGGGACGCTTCGTCGCGGTGGAAGCCGGCGCCACGCATACCTGCGGCTTGCGGGACGACGGCGTAGTGGAATGCTGGGGCGGCAACGGCTGGGGTCAGGCACCGGCCACACAGACCGCCTCGGTGGGCACCTATCGCCAGCTGAGCGGCGGAAGCTACTTCAACTGCGCGGTCCGGAGCGACCACGCCTTCGAATGCTGGGGGAGGAACAAGGACGGTGAGGGGCGCTCGGAGCAGCGCATCGTGTTCACGTCTCTGCCGCCCATGGCCTACGTGGGCGGCAGCTATCCCATCGCCGCCGAGGGCGGTGCATCCGGCAACCCCGTGGAGCTCACCAGCCTCACTCCCGAGGTATGCACGGTCTCCGAGGGGATGGTCTCGGCGGATGCCCCGGGCACCTGCACCGTTGCGGCCAATCAGGCCGGGAACTGGAGGTACTTCCCTGCCCCGGAGGTGCGGATGAGCTTCCAGGTCGAAGCGCCGCAGACGGCCGGCGCAGGAAATGGAACCTGAGCAAGCCGGGTACCGTTTCTCGAGGCGACCGAGTCAGCACGCCGCCTCCCCACCACCCACTTACACCTCCGCCAAAAAAAGCGAAAGCCCAGGCAATGCCTGGGCTTTATCATTGATGGGCCCCGGGTGGACCCGAAGCACCGACCTCGCGCCTCCAGCAAGCGAAATCGGTGATCCGGTTCCAGGGAACTCAAAGGAATGGCGGTCCTGCTGGCTTCCTCCTTGGAAGGTTGGCGCTGCTGGGGCACGTCTTCGGGTTTCCTGGGCTCATTTCATGTGCACCCCCGCACCCCACACCCGTCGGCCAGTGGTGCGGAGGGAGGACCGGGGGAGAAACGACTTCATCAGGCACACCGTCCAGGATGCGACTCCTCAATCCCCCGCTGCCGCGTCGAGAAAGTCATTCACCTCGAGCCAATGCATGAACGCGTCGAACCAGCGATTGCTGGTGCGATCCGGATTCCCGAGGCCGAATCCGTGGCCGCCATTCTGATAGAGGTGGAACTCCACGGGACGGCCCGCCTTGTACCACGACTCGACCACGCCGAACTGGCCCCGGAAGAGGAAGTCGTCGGAGGCGATCACGTTGAACATCGGCGGAGCATCCGCCGGCACCTCGACGGGCCCCATTCCGCCGTAGATGGGTCCGATGAAGGCGAGCTTCATTTTCTTCGAGTTCAGCGTAGCGTGCATGGTCAGGCCGGCGCCGGCGGAGAAGCCGATCATCCCGATCCGGTCGGTATCGACGCCCCACTCTTCCGCCCGGTCGACGATCATCGCGTAGGCGGCCTCGGCATCCTCCAACTGGTTTGAAAGATCCCGGCGCGGCGGAGGCGTCGGAGCTCCCCCCTGCGGAGCGGCGGAGGGGTTCCCCCCCGGGCCCGGATTCGGATTCATCGTTGCTCTGAAGTCATCGAGCGACTCGGGCGTGGGGTTCAGGCGGTATTTGAGCACGAAAGCGGCGATACCGCGCGCCCTGAGCGCCTCCGCCACCTCCCATCCCTCGTTCCCCATCGACAGCCACCTGAATCCGCCACCCGGCGCCACGATCACGGCAGCGCCATTCGCCCGGCCCGGCTCGGGTAGGAAGGGGGTCAGGGTTGCGGCGGACACGTTCCGCACCATCGGATCACCCCACTGCCGGAACCAGCTTTCCGGGGCGGTCTGCCCCTCGACGCCACCTGTGTTGAGCGGAATGGCGTTCGGTTCCGGCGGGGCATCGAGCGGGTAGATCGTGCCGTCCTGCGCGAGTGCCGAAGTCGCGAGCGCGACGGTGAACGCGGCGCAGACGAGGCTGGAGGCTAGGGCCACGGTTCTGTTCGGATTCATTGGCGTCCGTGGAGGTGGGATGGTGGCAGACACGAAGGCCGGCACGCCGGAGCAGCGATGGCGGCGCAGGTCAGCAACATAGCTGGCAGCGCCGCACTGGCCAACAAATCCGTGCCGCTGGCGATCCGGATGGCACCCCGACTCTGGTGCTGTCAGCCGGCCTGTGGCCGAAGGACCCGAACGGTCGGAGCGCGGTGGAGGAAGGCCTGAGTGGGCGGGGAAGGTCGCCCAGGTGCGACGCACCCGCGGCGGACGGCCCCGCGCGACTCGCGCGCGATCCTCAGCCCTGCGCGGTCTGGGAACCGCCCCTGTTCTGCGGCGCCGGCGTCGCGAGGATGGGCAACGACCTCGCGCTGGACCGCGGCCTCGGCTCACAGCCTTCGAGGAAGCACTGCTCGATGCGCGTGCACTGACACCTCAGGCCTGCCAGCAGCAGGTGCTTCATCGCCATGGCGCGGTTGATCAAAGCATTGATTGCGGGCAGCTTCTCTTCCGCGAGCGCGCGCCACCGTTCCGGTGGAGGCGTGTTCGGCTCGAACTCGTAGAGCAGCGTCCGGATCTCTTCGAGCGTGAAGCCGAGATCGCGCGCCGCGCGGATCACCTGGAGCCGCTCGACTGTGTCCGCCGTGTAGCGGCGCCAGCCGCTCGCCCGCTCCGGCTCCGGCAGCAGACCCACGCTCTCGTAGTATCGGATCGCCGACTGCCGGAGCCCCGCCCGCCTGGCCACCTCGCCGATGCTGAGCGTGTCCATAAAAACCCTCTTGACTTCAAGTCCACTTGAAGTGTCAGCGTAGGGGTACGGCGCCGATCAGGGCCCGTGCCGTCAACCCTACAACGAGTCGGGCCGTCGTGCCAGCGGCGGAGGCCGCGGCCGCCGGCTCATCGGAGGACGACGGCCGCGAGGGCGCGACACGGCAGGCGAGCCGCCCGGGCCCGGGAGGCGCCGGAACGCTCCTTCCACCCCAAACAGGAGGTGTTCCGTGAGCACGATCAACGGAAAGCGGGTCATCGTGGGAGGCGTGGTGGCGGGGCTGGTCGCGTTGGTGGCCGAGGTCCTGGTCGAGGCGCTGAGCGGCGCCGCGATGGAGGCGTGGCTGTCCGGCCTGGGCCTCGAACCGCCGGGCGAGGCCGTCATGCTGGGGTACCTGGTGACGGCCATCGTTCTCGGCGTCGTGATGGTCTGGCTGTACGCCGTGGCCCGCCCGCGCCTCGGACCCGGGCCGGGCACCGCGCTGCGGATCGGGCTCGCCGTCTGGGCGCTCGCCTGCGCCATCCCGAACGTCCACCTGTTCGGGCTGGGCGTGATGCCCGCCAACCTCTTCTGGATCACCACGCTCGGGACGGTGGTGCAGATGCCGCTAGCCGCACTGGCGGGCGCGTGGGTGTACCGCGAGGAGGCCGCGGCGCCGGCGCGTGGTGGCGCGTCCTCCCACGCGGCGCACGTCTGAGGGCCCGGCGCCGAGACCGCCAGCCGCCGGCCGAGCCGCATACGAGCGACGGTCCGCCGGCTGACGCCGCGCCGCCGCCACGCTCGGAAGGGGACAGCCGCTCGATCGCGCCGTCTCCAGTCCCAGCAGGTTGTTTTACCCCGAAATGTTACCCCCGGCACTCTGATCGGCAGAAACGAAGAAGGCGCCATGCCGCGAATGCGGCATGGCGCCTCGATTTCTTATTGATGGGCCTGGGTGGACTCGAACCACCGACCTCACGCTTATCAGGATAGCGAAACCAGCGCGCTCGCGCGCAAGACCGCTGAAAACCTAGATTCCTTCTCGACGCCAGACCGCTTCCGCCAGCAGTTTCAGGGTGCGTTTGGCACCACGAATGACACCACGAAGATGGGCGACTCGCTCGAGTTCGACAACCTTTCCGCCTACCTGGCCGCCGAGGACGAAGAGGCGCGCACCCGGCTCGCCCAGGAGCATGGCCGAAGCCTGGGCGACTGGTACGACCCCTCCGAATTCTGCTGGCAGGTTGAACCGCCGTTCGAGCGCTGCAGCGCGTGCTGGTCCTGGCGGCGCTTCCCGATCGCACAGCGCCACTTGGGCTTCGGTTGGAAGCGGTTGTGCGAGCTCCGGTGTGAGTGCGGGTGCCACGCGCGGGAGCACGAAGTGCGACGCTCTACCTAGCGCCGATTTGCAGGTTGGGCTTCCGTACGTCGATACTTCCTCCTTGCGGAACTAACTCGCGCTATGCACCGTAAGATGACCTCCAGACGGCCAGCCATCGTATTGAGACTCCGAGGCTGATGGGTCGCCGGAGCAGAGGTAAGCGCGCCGGCCGGGCGCGGCCAAAACAGGTGCAACACCCGGTATCGCACTCTCCCCAAAGTCCGACCGCGTCCTGGGCCGACGTCGAGGTTCTCCACAGACATGAGAAATGGGGATGGGCCCAGCTCAGAGCCGCAGCCGTCGGAACGACTCAGCTGTTTCTTGCCATTCTGATCCTCATCGTGCCGGGGACCTTGTGGGAGCTGATACTGACCGTCCTCCCTCCGGTCGGCATGATCGACCGAATTCTCGTGCACGCCTTGTTGTTCGTGGGTTCGCTGGTGTTTTTCCTGCAGTTCGCCTACACGATCTGCGTGGGAGCCGCACTCAGCTTGAAGAAATCTAGGCGGGCCCTTAAAGAAGGAGGTGACTAGTGTCTGCTGCCGTCCATCTGACGCCGATTGAGCGGCTCGCGTTTGACCTGCCGAGACACGCGCTCAGCTCCTTCAACGCTAGCCTCAAGTCGTACGTCCTGACCATCGTGATCCTGGGTGCGGAGTTGATGCTGATCCGATCCGACTATCTTCTTCTCGTCCCTCTCGGCATCGTCATCTTCGCCATCCATGGCTCCGTCGCACTGTCCCTGGTCCGGCATGTGGTGGCGCTGCTCAGAGACATCCGGCGAGGCATCGATGGGGAGGACCCGCTGTACCTCACGAGAGAGCGAGTCGCTGACGCTATGTCTCGTAGGGAAGAGAACCGCAAACTGCGCTGGGCGACCCGTCTCATCCTCTTCCTTGGATATGCAACGCCGATCTATCCGCTCTCGAAGTACGTGTTTCTACAGGCTTACGACGTGCACAGTGAGTACTTTGAGGCCGCAGACGAGAGCAAAGCGAGGCAACGGTGGCAGGGGGAACTCGGCTTGGGCGCGGAGGTAGAGGTGCACTCTGCTCCGCCCGCCAACCAGGCTTGGACCAACGTCGCTCGGGCGAGCGCGGCGTACGCAGTCAGTTCCTTCAACGATCCAGGCCGCGCTCGGGCGCACGCCTGAAAAGCGCCAGCGGCAACTTAACGAAGACCCTCAACGAAGCTCCTCTCGGCGCTGCGAGGGGTCAGGACAAAAGGAGCCCCGGCCATTTTGAGCCGGGGCTCCTTTTACTGCCGGGCGCCCACAAAGGTCGCTGCAGTCACCACCAGGACGCAGCACGCCTACTGAGCGCGGCGTATGCTACCCTCCACCGCCTCATAAAAATCGGGGTTCCGCTCAGCGACAGCCTCCACCAGCTTATCGAAAACCCTCTCCAGCGACACAGGCGTCAAATGGTCGCCCACCTCGTATGCTGTCACACTTGAGCCAAACGGACTGGCGTCGAGAAGCAGGATGTACAACACCTCGAACTGCTCATCTCGGCCTGCTGGATCGCCGCGCCCTGTAAAAATGCGCAGGCGGTTGTGGGCATTCAGAAAAGTCGAACGTCGCTTCAGCGTGTCGTCGGTTTGAGCGCCCTTGTCCAAGAAGATCAGGCCGGCAATGACGGCGTAGGGGAACCGCCGGTGCAGCGTCACCGCTTCCATCAGCATGTCGCCCCGGCGATTGATCAGGTTCTTCTGGAAGTTGTTGCTCCTGCCGTCCCTGAAGTTGATGGACTTGATGGATACGGCGAGCAGCAGGCCGGATTCTTCGGTCGCCCAGGTCACATCAACCTTTTTCGCACCGATCCCGCCGCTCATTCGACGCTCCGCCCCCGAACCCCCCAAAACGCCAGGGGGCGCGGGCCTCGCTCCTCTCATCCCGCGGTGGCGCAGCTCCTCCGCGACGGCGAGCGCAACGACCTCCGAAACCTTCTGCGAGTATTGCTGCTTGAGATGGCGAGGGGCGTTGTCGTCGGGCTTGGGTGGAAGGCCGTTGAGTGCGTTGATCAGGAGGTCGTCAATTCTTGCCACCGCTTCCTCCGCCCCTGGTTGCTCGCCGCGCAAACAAGAACTCGCGGGCCCCGCGGATCACCTGTATGTCACGATGGGTGAGGCCCATGCCCTTGGTCAAGATCACTCGGTCCACCAGCTTTACGGCCGCGGCCAGGTTATTCTGGCGGAGCGCTTTGGCCAACTGCGGCCGCAAGGCTCGGAGCTCCGTAGCACACGCGTTCACGAGCTCCGGACTGGGCACAGGGAGCTTGTCGGCCTCGCGCGGCTCCAGCTTCAGCATGCCACCGCCGTACGCACGACCGACCATTTCCGCCCCTAGCATGGTGAAACTGTTAATCGCGGCCATCGGCAGCAGGTCCTGCCCCAGTTGTCGCACCTCGCGCCGCAGGAAGACGCCGTATAGCGAATTCAGGTGGCGCAGCCTGGCCTGATTGGTAACCAGGCGGGGCCGCTCATAGTCCATGTAGGTCAGCAGGAGGTCCGGCACCTGGACGAGAGGCACGCGGTACCAGGGTGTTCGCACCCTGCACTTGTAAGCCAGGTGAACCCCAGCCGCTTCACCTTCTGCCACGTAATTGGCGGCCGCCTTCGACAGAGGATTCTTCCGGGGATAGAACAGGTACCCCGCGGCGCCGGCTCTGACCAGTTCCTGCCACGCCCTTTCTGTGAAGGTCAACCCCCGAAGGTGGCGTGAGCCCGGTGGTGAGATCCGCACCAGGTCACGCTCCGGCAGGCCGCTGGCGGCGACCTGCTCGCCCGTGCGGCTGAAATAGCGGTTGTTGCCGGTCACAGCCCCCAGCGATGTTTCGCCCCAGGCAAGCAGGGGTGAAATCTCTTCGCGGTTTGTCAGCTCGCGATAGAGATCGACTGCTGTGTCATCGAGGAGCGCTGGGGTCCACTTTCCTTCGGCGTCCGGCTGGTACTGTTCCCAGCCTTCGACGTCTAGAGATGCAAGCGCAGCTGCATCTCGCACCTGCAGTACTTCGAAATGCGGCGCCGGCCCCATCCCCTCGGCGAGGAGTAGCACCACATCCTCCAGCACTCCCGGAAACACGAGCTCCTCGAACAAGATCAGCCGGATCCGACCGAAACGGTTCAGCAGGAAGCGCCGTACCTCGGCAGCGTAGTTGACTGTCAGGAGTTCGGCGGGGAGCACCAGCGCCATGCGGCCGTCAGTCTTCAGGAAGTCGCTCGCATGAATGACGAACGGCGCCCAGGAGCTGGCAAGCCGGGTTAGCCGCACCCCGTGACGCAGTGCTCGCTCGCTGGCCCGGACCCGAGCCTCGCCAGTGAACGATTGGTAACGGACGTAGGGGGGATTGCCCACGACCGCATCATACGATCCGGGAGCTTCAAACTCGAAGAAGTCCCCTGCGATAACGGAGCCCTGCAGCCCGGCGCCGGCCAGGAGCTCGCGTGCGCGAGCAGCAGATGGTTCGTGCAGTTCGATGCCCCGCAGCTGATCGCCATGCACCGGCCGGCCGCCAGCCAGCTCCTGCAACCGCTCACCTGCTGGGATCAGGAAACTCGCTTCGCCACACGAGGGCTCTAGGACCTTGTCAGATGGCGTGCGCACCGCCCATGCAACTAGGTGCCGGCTCAGCTCCGGCGGGGTAAAAAACGCACCGCGTTGCTTCCGTTGCCGCTGCGAGTCCGACACTGGGATTTGCTCACCTGGAGTGAGTGGACCGCGGCGCACAGAGACGTTAATGGCCCATGCCGCGGCTTAAGACGAGACCGTCGTCGCCAAGCAAACCTAAGCGCCTCGACCCAACCTGCAATAGACCTTGCGCTCCTAGCGTCCGGGGGGGCACGGGCGTACTATCTTTCTCCTTCACCCATGCCCACGGACGATCCAGGATGCAGACCCGCCACGGCGCCGCGATGAGCTTCCCGCTATCCTCTCGAGAGGCTGAGCTGACCGCCGAACTCGTACGGGAGCGCCTCCGGCATCACCTCCTGCTAGAGCAGCTCTCGGCCGTAGGAACGCCGGCCATGCTGGGGTACTCTCCGGACGCCGTCTGGATCACCGCCGGCGGGCAGGAGCTCGCACGGATCCCCTGGCTGGGCTGGTACGACACTCGTGAGGAAACGAGGGAGGATCGGGCGATTCTGGTAGTGAGCCGGCTTCTGACGACCTGGAGGGAAAACGGGGCGGCTCTGTGAGCCGGTGCGTACACCCCAAAACGTAAGCCTTGTCGGGCCGGCTGATCTTCGGTATATCTTCGGTGGGGTCGGAACTCGGCCATTCGACACGAGGGAACACCATGCACCCACGTGATCTAGTCCGCGGCCATCGCGAACACGAGTTGGCCGCTATCGTTGCGCTCCTACGGAAGCAGGTCGTTACCCCTTATCGGCTATCCGCGATGCTTGAGTATCGCGGATCCGCTGTGGCGCTCGCCCAGCTCTCGGAGGAAGACCGGCTGTTCAAGCCCTCCGCGCCGACACACGATCTGATCGGCGCGGTGACGCCAGAGGATCTAACGGCTTCGATTCGCGACGTTCGTCGCTGGCTGCAAGCGGGCCGTGATGTGCGCTCGGTACTCGACGATCACTACCCTCGCTCGCTGCGCGAGATTTTCAACCGGCCGCCTCTCCTCTTCATCGAGGGGCAGTTTGACGAGGCCCGCGACTCCCATTCTGTGGCCATTGTGGGGGCGAGGCGCGCCAGCTCGGAGGGAAGGCGCCGGGCCGCACGGATGAGCCGTGCAGCGGTGGAGGCCGGCCTATGCGTCATGTCGGGGCTCGCGGCCGGGATCGATACGGCCGCGCACTGGGCGGCCCTTGAGGCAGACGGTCGCACGGTCGCGGTAATGGGAACCGGGATCGATCGAATCTACCCCGCGGAGAATCGCCCGCTCGCCGACGCTATTATGTCCGCTGGAGGGTGTTTGATCTCCCAGTTCTTCCCGTCGCAGCAACCCACGCGGTGGACGTTCCCGAATCGGAACATCACCATGTCGGGGCTGGCGCTGGCGACGATCGTCATTGAGGCGAGCGAGACGTCAGGTGCGCGGATGCAGGCTCGGGTGGCACTGCAGCACGGCAGAACGGTGTTCCTGCTGGAGTCGCTCGTGAACGAGCACGCCTGGGCGCGCAAGTACGTGACCGAGGGTGCCTACGGCACGCACGCCATCATGATCTCTTCTCCGGAGGAGGTGATTGAGCGCCTCGCGGCTGCCCCCGCTATGAGCCTCGTGGCGTAGCTGCATGGCGGACGCCCGACAAGAATACGAGAACATTCGCGTCCTGCTCCGTAGCATCCCCCGGTTCGAGGCTTATCAGGTCTGTGATGAATGCCTCGGACCGGTCAACGGACACTCTAGCTGCCTCTCTTGCCATTTGATTTTCCGGGCTGCCCCGTGGCAGCTCAGCGGCGCCGTGGTTCCGCTCTCCGTAGCGCAGAACCCGAGCCCCTGGTATACGCGTCTCGTAGGGTACAAAGGAGCACGACCCGAGTTCGGGCTGCCGATGGCGGCCCTGCTCATGCTGTCGGTGTTGCATCATCGATCCCGAATTGAGGAGCTTCTCGGCGGGGCGCCGGATGCCTTCACGGTCGTCCCCTCCACCCGCGGTGTCCCCTTCAACAAGCAGCCGCTCCGCAACGTCCTCAACCTGATCGTTCCTTGGCGCAGACAGCTGGTGCAGCTGCTTGAGCACGATCCGAACGTGAAGGTCCCTCGCCGGAGTTACCGGCCAGAGGCCTTTCGGCCCGTTGGGTCAGTTGAAGGTGCGCGAGTGGTGCTAGTCGAAGACCTGTGGGTATCCGGCGCGAAGGCGGTCAGTGCGGCGGGAAGCTTGATCCAGGCAGGCGCTCACCGAGTTGTCATCGTGCCGATCGCCCGGATGATCGATCCGCCAGGATCTGCGTTCTTCGCGGCGGACCATCCTTACTTCGAGTGGATGATGGAAGAGCACGATTACAAACGGTGGCCACGGGAGGGGGTGCCCCGCTACGACTTCTGATGCGATGCCCAGCTCTG
>DASVBS010000040.1 GCA_036375715.1 Longimicrobiaceae bacterium
TCGACCTCGGTCGCGTGTACGTGGATGGTGATTCGCCCGGCGGCTGGCACCGCGGCAGAGGCCTCGGCCTCTGGTTCCGCTCCGCCGGCCAGGTGGTCAGCGTCACCTATGCGCGGGGAGAAACGGACCGGCTCTATCTGCGACTGGGTTTTCCTTGGTAGGACAGAAATAACGAATTACGAATTACGAATTACGAATTTTGCCGACGGCTGTCGCGGAGGATGGTGCAGAGGACACCAAGGTTGCCGCACCATCCGCGCCCTTTGCGAAATCCTCTGTGACCTCTGCGGTTGGCGTAATTCGTAATTCGTAATTCTTAATTTTTATGAGTAAGTCAACCAATCTGTTGACAAAGCCTCTGGCGCGTGTCATTGTCGAGGAGGGCACGCTCAGGCACAAAGGGGAGAGACGACATGGGTAGTGATCAGACGGGATCGAGTGGAGTCGACCTCACGGGAGGGATTCCGCTCGAAACGTTGGAGGAGGGGAGGCCGTTCGCGGGCCAGGTCGGCGAAGAGCCGGTGGTGCTGGTCCGCCGCGGGGCGGAGGTGTTCGCGGTAGGGGGGAGCTGTACGCATTATGGCGGGCCTCTGGCGGAGGGGTTGGTGGTGGGTGACACTATGCGCTGTCCGTGGCACCACGCCTGCTTTTCCCTCCGGACCGGGGAGGCGATCAAGGCCCCGGCGCTCAACCCCATTCCTTGCTGGCAGACCGAAGTGCGAGACGGCCGCGTGCACCTCGTCGGGCGGAGGGAAGCCGCACCGCTGGACTCGCTCGGTCGCCGAGTGGACTTCCCCGAGTCCGTGCTGATCGTCGGCTCCGGAGCGGCGGGAAGCGCCGCCGCGGAGATGCTGCGGCGCGAGGGGTACACCGGCCCCGTCACGGTGATCGATCCCGACGGCGACGCCCCTTATGACCGACCCAACCTCTCCAAGGACTATCTCGCCGGGGAGGCGCCCGAGGAGTGGATCCCGCTTCGCCCCGAGGGCTTCTACGAAGAGCACGGGATCGAGAGGATTTCGACTGCGGCGCGATCGATCGATCCCACCGGGCGCCAGATCGAGCTCGCGGATGGCCGGGTCCTCTCTTTCGGCGCGCTGCTGCTCGCCACCGGCTCGAAGCCGGTGCGGCTGACCGTCCCCGGCGGGGATCTCCCCCACGTGCGCCTGCTGCGCTCCCTCACCGACTGCCGGGCGATCATCCGCGCCGCCGAGTCCGCCAAACGGGCGGTGGTGGTGGGGGCCAGCTTCATCGGTATGGAGGCGGCCGCCTCGCTGCGAAACCGGGGCCTCGAGGTCACGGTCGTCGCCCCCGACACGGTCCCGTTCCAGCACAACCTGGGGCCGGAGATCGGGCGGGTGCTCATGGTTACCCACGAGAGAAACGGCGTGCAGTTCCGCCTCGGTCGGAAGGTGGAGCGGATCGACGCAAACGCGGTCCACCTGGACGACGGCACGCAGCTCCCGGCGGAGCTGGTCGTGGTGGGCATCGGCGTGCGCCCGCTCACGCAGCTCGCGGAGGACGCCGGGATCGAGGTCGACAACGGCGTCCTGGTCAACGAGTACCTCGAGTCGAGCGCCCCCGGGATCTTCGCGGCGGGCGACATCGCGCGCTATCCCGATCCGCGGAGTGGCGAGCGCATTCGGGTGGAGCACTGGGTGGCGGCCCAGCGCCAGGGCCAGGCTGCCGCGCGCAACATTCTCGGACGACGGCAGCCGTTCATCGACCCCGCCTTCTTCTGGACTCGCCAATGGGGCGTCGGCGTGCGCTACGTCGGATACGCCGCTCGCTGGGACGAGGTGGAGATCGAGGGGGATCTGAGCGCGGGCGACGCCGAGGTGCACTACCTGCGCGACGGTCGGCGGCTGGCGGTGGCGACGATGGGCCGGGACCTGAACAACCTTCGCGCCGAAGCCGAGATGGAGGCCGCCGCCAGCGGCTATCCCGCCGGAGGTGTCGTCTGAGTGCTACCTGCGGTGCTGCCGCCCGCGCCGAGCCGGTCGAATCCGATCTGCACCTGGCCCCGCTCGGGCCACATCTGGCGGAGCCCCGTGACCCAGACGAGGAGATGGCGTCGCTCGTCCACCGCCTTCTGGAGTTGCTGGGAGAAGATCCCGAGCGGCCCGGGCTGGTGCGCACCCCGGAGCGGGTGACCCGCGCTCTCCGTTGGCTCACAAGCGGCTACGAGCGCGACCCCGCGGAAGCGATCGGCGCCGGAATCTTCGAGGAGCAGCACGACTCGATGGTCCTGGTCCGCGGGATCGAGCTCTACTCCCTCTGCGAGCACCACCTGCTCCCCTTCTTCGGACAGGCGCACGTCGCCTACATCCCCGACGGAAAGATCGTCGGCCTCTCCAAGCTGGCCCGGTTGGTGGAGGTCTTCGCCCGTCGGTTGCAGGTGCAGGAGCGGCTCACCGACCAGATCGCCGACGCTCTCTGCGAGGCGCTCCAGCCGCGCGGGGTGGGGGTCGTGGTGGAGGCGAGCCACCTTTGCATGATGATGCGCGGCGTGGAGAAGCAGAATTCCCGCACCATCACCAGCGCGATGCGCGGCGTCTTCGCCGACTGTCCCATGACCCGCGAGGAGTTCCTGCGCCTGACGCTTCCGCGGGGGTGATCTACGCCTTCCACCCGGCGCCCGAGAGCCGTCGATCGAGGTCGTACGCGGCGCTGATCAGGGCGAGGTGGGTGAACGCCTGGGGGAAGTTCCCCAGGTGCTCGCCCCGCGGCCCGAGCTCTTCGGCGTAGAGGCCCAGGTGGTTCGCGTAGCCGAGCATCTTCTCGAAGTAGAAGCGCGCCTTCTGGATATCTCCCGCCCGGGAGAGACACTCCACGTACCAGAAGGAGCAGATCGAGAATGTCCCCTCGGTTCCCGCCAGCCCGTCCACCTCCTTTCCCACGATCTCGTAGCGGTGCACCAGCGAGTCGTCCACCAACCGTCGTTCCACCGCCTGCAGGGTGGAGAGCCACCGCGGGTCGGTGGGCGAGACGAAGCGCACCAGCGGCATGAGTAGACAGGCGGCATCCAGGCGTTTGGAGCCCAGGTGACCGACAAAGGCCTGCTCCTCCGGGTCCCAGAAATGCTCCCAGATGTCCCGGTAGATCTCGTTGCGCACGTTTCGCCAGCGCACGAGGTCCGCCGGGAAGGAGCGCTTCACCGCCAGGCGTATTCCCCGATCGATCGCAACCCAGCACATCAGTCGCGAGATCAGGAAATGGCGGCGCACGCTGCGCACCTCCCAGATCCCCTCGTCCGGCCGGTTCCAGTTGTCGCACACCCAATCCACGATCTGCTCGATTCTCCCCCATAGGTCGTGATGGGTCGGCTCGCCGTACTTGTCGTACATGTAGAGGGAGTCGAGCAACTCACCGTAGATGTCGAGCTGTAGCTGATCGAAGGCGGCGTTGCCGATCCGCACGGGGCGGGAGCCGCGGTACCCCTCGAGGTGATCGAGCGTTGTCTCACTGAGGTCGGCGCGGCCATCGATGCCGTACACGATCTGCAGCGCCCCCGGGTCTTCCCGCGCCTCGGTTCGCTGCACCAGCCAGCGGATGAAATCGCGGGTTTCCTCCACCAGCCCCAGACGGATGAGCGCGTACAGGGTGAAGGAAGCGTCGCGGATCCAGGTGTAGCGGTAGTCCCAGTTACGCACCCCGCCTACGTCTTCGGGGAGGCCGAAGGTCGGCGCGGCGACGAACGACCCGGTCCACCGCGAGTGGAGCAGCTTGAGAGTCAGCGCCGAGCGGCGCACGATGTCCAGCCACCGCCCGCGGTAAGTGGACTGTCCGATCCAGGTCCGCCAATAGTTCACCGTGTCCTTGAAGGACGAGGAGATGTAGGCCTCGTCGAGGCCAGCTACCGGTCTGTCCGGGAGGACCTGCTCCAGCACGAAGGGCACGGACTCGCCCGCGTTCAGGGTGAACTCCGCGATCACCTCGTCCCCTTCTATCTCCAGCGCCACCGGCGTCGAGAGTCGCAGGGCGGTCCCTTCCTCGCTCTCGAAGACCACTCCATGCTCCACGCTCACCACCTTGTGCCCCGCCCGCGCGTAATCGAAGCGCGGAGCACAGCGCATCCGGACCCGGGTCTGCCCTCGCACCATCTTGATTCGCCGCACGATGCGGCTGGGGTGCGGATCGGGATGGACGGGCATGAAGTCCGTGATCTCCGCCACGCCGTCGGCCGAAAGGAAGCGGGTGAGCAGGACGTTGGTGTCGGGCAGATAGAGCTGCGTGTGATTCGCTTCGTTCAACGCAGGACGCAGTTCGAAGGCCCCACCCTGCCGCCCGTCCAGCAGCGCCGCAAAGACGGAGGGAGAGTCGAAGGCCGGCAGACAGAGGAAATCGATCGTCCCATCCATGCCCACCAACGCGGCGGTCTGCAGGTCTCCGATGATTCCGTGCGCCTCGATGGGTGGATATGAGGTGTCCGCCAAGGTTCCCCCTTTTTCCATGAGTGAAGCATGAGTGAAGTAGGTCGGTCGCTGAGGCTCTTACGCAGTCGGCCCGCGTTCACCCGACAACGCTGAGGAGGGCGCCCGCGTCCCACTGAGCCTTCGACCGCGTAGCGCCAGCGCGGCGTCAGTCCGTGCGTCCGGGCGCATCGGCGCGGAGGAGCCGGTCCAGAGTCGTCCGCAGCATCGACTCCATGGATTTGCGAGGCATGCTACCCACCTCCACCTGCTCGTGGGCGGCGTGCGCCACGGCGATGATCACCGCGACCAGCCAGCGCGAGGGCAGTGTATCGTCGAACTCGCCGGTCCGCTGTCCCCTCTGGACGAGCCTCTCCAGGCGCTCCGCGACCGGCGCGTGCCGCACCTGGTCCGCTTCGGGTGACTCTGGAAGGGGGCCGATGGCACGCAGGATCGGCCCATACCGCGCGGATGTCTCCACGATCACGCCCACCAGCCGCAGCAGGGCGTCGGTAGCGCTTCCCACCTCCAGCTCCACGCGGTCGATCTCGGACGTGATCTCCTCCGAGACGCGGTCCAGCACCACCGACAGCAGATCGCCTCGGGTCGGGAAGTGGGCATAGACCGTCTGCCGCGTCACTCCCGCTTCAGCGGCGATCATCTCCATGCTGACATCCGGGTGGACCGGCAGGAGGCGCCTAGCCGCGGCCAGGATCTGCTCACGACTCCGGCGCGCATCGGCACGCAGCTTCCGAACGGGGGGCGACTCCATTTCTTACACGTTGACAGAATTAGTTGTCCAGGATATCTTACACCGTGTCGTGAATATCCACCGTGATCCGGTGATCGGCAACTACTTCAACGAGGCCCTCATGCACGCATTCCATGGAAAGGATCCCGCCCGATTCCTGGCCGATTTCTACACTTCGTTCACCGCGGATCTCCTGGCGGACGAAGGTGATGCCGCGCCGATCGTAGACCGCTACCACACCCCCGACGTGGTGCAATACGCGGACGGAGTGCGGATCGATCGCGACCGGCTCATCGCCCATGCACAGCCGGTGCGCCGGAACCGCCCCGAGGTCCGGGTGGAGGTACACGAAGCGGTCGCCGTCGAGGACCGGCTCGCCGCCCGCTACACCATGCACGCGCAGATGGCGGAGGAGCGAATCTCGAACGAGGTCTATTTCTTCGGCACCTTCGCTCCGGACGGCAGATTGCGCACCGCCCACATGCGCACACGAACCCTCTCGCCTGACGAAGCGGGCGAGGCAGGCGGCTGAACCGGCTGCAGCGCACGCCGTCCCACCCGTCGTATACGGGTCTCGAGGTCCACCGGTAGCGGCGCCAGAACGCTGGATGGGACCACGCCCGAGGGTCGGGTGGCACGGCCGCTGCGCTTCTCCAGCGGCTTGCGAGCCTCCTCGCAACAGGGCGCGGACACTGGCTGCCGGCGAGAGGAGACGCGGTATGTCGATCTCCGAGGTGGATAAGGGCGCTGCCGCCGCCCGACGCGCGCGGGGCGCAAGCGCTGCTCGCCCGGGTCGGACCCTGAACGGCGAACGTCTGCCCGACGCCGAGCGGCACGTCGTGGTGCTCGCATGAAGTCCTTCCGCGACGTGACGCTCCAGGAGAGGACGGACGATAAGCTGGCCTATCTCGCCTCGCGGGTCGCGGTCGGCGACGCGGAGGGGCTCTTCATCGAGGCGGGGGAGCTGGAGCAGGCCGTGGTGGACGCCCTTTCACCTGCCTGTGACGATCATGGCCCCACTGAGCGGGCGTTGCGCGGGCTCAGCCGGGCCGCCGCGGCGACCTATCTGGCGACTCGCCAGGGACAGCACGGCGAAGACGGGTTCAAGGCCGCGGGAGATGCGCTCGACCAGGTCGCCCGCCTCGACCTGCCGCGAGAGCTCGCGGTCCGCGCTCCGGAAGGATACATCCACTACGCGCTCGATCCCTTCGGATACGCCCTCGCCGCCCGCCATTATGCACGCGACGTGGGGGCGCGGCGGGCGAAGCACGCCGTCGTACTCGGCATCCGCAGCATCGGCACCGGTATTTCCGCGCTCGTCTCCACAGCGCTGGGGGCCAACTCGGGCTTCACCCTGCGACCGCGCGGCGAGCCGGGGAGCCGGGCCATTCGTGTCACGGACACCCTTCTCCAAGCGCTCCTCACCCGGCTGCGGGACGGCGGTGACGTCCTGATCGTCGACGAGGGGCCGGGCGCAACGGGGGAGACCTTCCTCTGTGTTGCCGCCTGGCTGCGACGTCTTGGGGTCGACAGCGCGCGCATCGTCCTCTTTCCCAGCAGCCTACATCCCCCCGGGCTGGCGACGGAGCAGGTACGCGAGTTTTTCGAGCGCAGTCGCCACTATCCGGCGCCCGACGAAACAGATCGCGTTGCACGCGTGTGCGACCGTTTCGCCCTGGACGAGGTGGAGGACCTCTCCGCCGGTCGCTGGCGCTCGGTCGTCTCCGGCGCCGGGAATCAACCCTGCGTTCCCCGCCACGAGCGGTTGAAGTTCCGCGCGCGGGGTCCTGGCGGGCAGCGCTATCTCGTTCGCTTTGCCGGCCTCGGGCGCGCGGGGGCGGAGACCGGCCTCCGGGCCACTCGGCTGGGGAGCGTCGGCTGGGGTCCGGAGGT
>DASVBS010000041.1 GCA_036375715.1 Longimicrobiaceae bacterium
CTCCCCGCGCGGGAGCGTGGGTTGAAACGCCTTCACCCGGCCCGCGGTGGACAGGAGATCCGCGTCGCTCCCCGCGCGGGAGCGTGGGTTGAAACCTGCTCATGAGGAGGCTTGGCATTGACCGCAAGCGCGTCGCTCCCCGCGCGGGAGCGTGGGTTGAAACTCGTTTCCCGCGGCGGTAAAGGCAGCTCTGGGGGTGTCGCTCCCCGCGCGGGAGCGTGGGTTGAAACCGGGCGCCGCGGGCCAAAGGGCACTGGCAGGTCCAGTCGCTCCCCGCGCGGGAGCGTGGGTTGAAACCTCAGCGATATCCAGGCGGGTGTGATCTCGACGGTCGCTCCCCGCGCGGGAGCGTGGGTTGAAACGTTGGGTTGGAAATTTCCAACCCATAGCTGAGCTAAGGTCGCTCCCCGCACGGCGGCGTGGATCAAACCGTGGGACGACCTGCAAATTCCAAGCGCCCGAATCGTTCCCCGCGCGAGCCTCGATGGACGCGCAATCGTTGCTTATACCCACCTCAACGCATGATCGCGGCGTTCCACTCGTTCCCCCCGGCGCCCGGATCAAAAGCGGCGCAGGGCCTCCGCCAGCTCACGGGCGACGTACCCTCCGCCAGCATCGCGAGCCGATCGCGGAACCGTCCCCATCTCGAGCGCCCAGACGGCTATCGACCCCCCTCCGCCCTTCGCCAGGCAACCGCACCCACCACACCCGCCGTCCGCAACAAAACCCTGGCGCCCGTCCGCTTGAAGCCACATTGTAGTCGCAGATCGCCGGCAGCGCGCAGGTAGGCGCTGCCGGCCGCGCCTCCCAGCCTCGGCTCCGCTGCCCTGCCAGGGGCCACCAACCTTCCCCTCGTACGTCGATTCTGCCACCTAGCGGTCACTTCGAATCCGGTCATACCGGAGCATAAGCGGCTGCGGCGAGCTCTCCGGAATCCCATCCTTCCGCGGGGCCGCAGCTGACATCCATTCACCCCGTCCCCTTCATGGAGCATGGCCAACCTCCTTTTCGTCGTGCACGGCATGGGCATTCACCACCCGCCCGGCACCGGTGACGACGCCCAGCACGACTGGTGCTACGACATCCAGGAAAAGCTCGATGAGATCGCCAGTCATTACGAGGGATTCGATATGGCGGATTTCCGCTTCTCGAAGCAGGTGGAGATCGTCCCCATCACCTACGACGAGCCGTTCCGGAATCTCCTGGCAGGCTGGAATCGCGAAGCGGCGGAGCTGCAGAAGACAATCGCCGAGGAGGGTATCAAGCAGGCACCCAGCGTCATCGATTGGCTCGCGCAGGTCGATGGTCAGGCCCAGGAGACCTTTTTCTGGTCGCATGTGGTCGACGTGCTGCTCTACGAGTTCTTCAACCAGGTAGCCAAGCAGATCCGGCTACGGGTGATCGACCAGATCCTCGACGCGATCGCCGCAGCTCGGGCTAAGAGCCCCGTCCTGTACGTCACATTTCTAGCGCATAGTCTGGGAACGGCAGTGCTACACGACAGCCTGGCGCTGCTCAGTACGCAGACGCGTGCCTCCGCTCTGGAGGGCCCGGGCTTTCGCTTCAACGCCCTCTTCATGATGGCCAACGTCAGCCGCATTCTGGAGGATGAGATCGATCCGCTGCGCGTCTACAGATCGGTGGTGTGCCCGCCGAACGCGATGAACCGGCCACGTTACTTCAACAACTACTGGAATGTCCGTCATCGCCTCGACCCGATACCGGCCGTGCGGCCGTTCGGTCCTGTGGACTGGAACAGTCAGTACTACCGAGACATTCGGCTCCAGAACATCAGCCGGTTCAACGTTCACAGCTTCACCCACTACCTCGAGGATCCGGAGGTCCATCGCCCCCTGATCTCGTTCGCGGCTGGACGGAGCTCCCTGGTCCCCAAGGGGGAGCCCTACCGTCCGCCGACGCTGCCCTGCTTACAAGTGATGCAGGAATTCGAGCGCGATGCGCGCGCGCTGATGGCCATGGTCCAGGGTCAAACGACGCCCTTCGAGCTGATAAAGGCCGCCACGCAGTTCCTCGCCCTCGCCGAGAAGGCGAAGACGGCCTGCGGCCGCGACTCCCTCGACACCTGACGGAAGGTCTCCATGCGCGCGACGTCCACGATCGTCAGCCTGGCGGCTATCGCGCTGATTGCCGTAGCCCCGTTCCGGCTCGAAGCGCAGGCGACAGGGATTGATCTCATCTGCAGAAATGTCGACCAGACACGCCCTGACCAGTTCGGCCTCCCCGAGTCGTCCCCTATATCCAAGCTCCACCCGGTCAACGCGCGCGCCCGGCTGGACTCGCTGGCGAGGGACGGCCGATGGCGGGAAGCCGGGGATTCGCTCAGGACATGGTTTCGGCAGAGCACTGAAGGGCTCGGGCGGGCTGACACGGTCCAGTTGCTCGCTCAGTTGGACACGCTGATCCTGCTGATGGATGGAGCGACGCCCGAACGCGTCGACGATGCCGACGTGCTACTCGCCCCGGGAGCGGTCCTGGACTTCAACCCACAGCTCGCTGAAGGGGTTGGCTACCGCATCTTCGCGGCTACGCCTGCAGAAATCACCATCACTGAGGCGGATCCGATCGCGGTGCAGCAGGCGTTCTGCTGGACGGCCTTCTCGGCAAGCGACCTCCTGGGTCGGTACCGCGCGCCGGCGTTCCGAGCCCTGCAGCAGCGAATCAAGACTGCTCTCGCGCTCTGGGAGAGATACAACGAGAGCGGACGCTCTCAGTACCCCTGGGAGCTGTGGCTCAACGGGCTCGGCGGTGATGCGCTCGACATTCATCCCCCTCGGCGGCAGTTCATCCTCTTCCACCCGTGGGTCGGGATAGAGGCAACGGGGCTGGACGATGCGCGGCTGGACGATCTCGGCTCCGTGGTTCGCTCTACCGTAGTCCCGGTTGATCTGCTCGGATTCGTCAGGTATGACCAGACATACACCCGATACTGGGGTGCTTCGGTGACGCTGGCTCTCGGGGAGGACCGCACGCGCGGCGGAATCTCTCTGCACCTGTCGAACGGAATCAGCTTCGGCCCTACCTGGTCTCGCGTCGGTGCGCCCGACGGGCTGCTATTCTCGATTGACTTCTATGACCGTCTCGCCGGCATCCCCGCGACCCAGCAGGCAGTCGTGGAGAAGCTGCGGAACGCCGCCACCGCCGCGCTCGGCGGGTCCGGAGGCATGCCGTAGATAGGCGGCGGTTCGGTCATCACGCTCCGCGCTCACCACATTCAGGCGCGCTGTTTTCCGTCCCCGTAGAGGTCGTCCGCCATCGTCGGCAGGGAGCAAGCAATGTTCGGATCCGAGATTCTGGAGGTCGCGATCGGCGTGACCTTCGTGTTCCTTCTGGTGAGCGTCATCTGCGCCGCCGTCCGGGAGGGAATCGAGGGTTGGCTGAAGACCCGTGCCGCGTACCTGGAGTTCGGTATCCGGGAGCTGCTGCACGACCGGAGGGGAATGGGTCTCGCCGGAAGCTTCTTCAATCACCCTCTCATCTACGGGCTCTACTCGGGCGAATATCCCGGGGCTCTTTCCGCCGGGCGTCCGTCGATTCTCGCGAGAGGCGTCGAGCTGCCATCCTACATTCCCTCCAGGAACTTTGCGCTCGCATTGATGGATCTCGTTGCGCGCGGGCCGACTGACGAGACCTCGCCCAACGCGTCTGCCACTGCGTCCATTTCCCTCGACAGCATCCGCGCCAATGTTCTGCAGATCGACAACCCCCCCGTGCAGCGAATGCTGCTGGTGGCTCTCGACGCCGCGCAGAACGATCTGGGCCGCTTCCAGGCGATCATCGAGGATCTATTCGACAGCGCAATGGACCGCATATCGGGCATGTATAAGCGGTCGACGCAGTGGATCATCTTCGCGATCGGGTTCTTCGCGGCCGTACTGCTGAACATCAATGCGATTGCGATCGCCCAGTACCTCTACCGCAACGATACGACGCGCAGTGTGATCGTGGCCGCCGCTGAGGGGGCATCGCAGGATACGGGCTTCCTGCAGCGCAGCTATGCGCAGGCGAGGCAGGATCTGGCCGCTCTCCGCCTGCCGATCGGTTGGGAGGGCGTGGACTTTGGCTGGCCAGGAACGGAGCGGGTCGTATCCAGGCGAACTGGCGGCGGGACGGAGGAGGTCACCCTGAGACGCGACTGGTGGAGCTACGTTTTCTCGCCGTTGCTCGGGTGGTTGCTGACGGCCCTCGCGGCGACGCTAGGGGCTCCCTTCTGGTTCGACGTGCTCAACAAGTTCATGGTCATTCGCTCCACCGTGAAGCCGCACGAAAAGAGCCCTGAGGAGGCCTCCGAAGACCGGCAGCTGTTCGACACGCGCCGAATCACCCTCAGGTCCGAGGCGGAGAGGCCCACCGTGACACCCACGGCGAGCGGAGCAACGCCGGTCTCGCCAATCCCATCGCCTTCGGACCTCACAGCAGCTTCCACAGTCACACCAGCTTTCGTACGCCAACCAGCATTCGTGCGCGAACCAGCATCCGTACGTGCATCAGCGGACGCAGACATCCCAACGGAGTCCGACGACGATGCGCTCGACGGGTGCGACGTGGAGGTCATCGAGGCGACGCCCGACGAGGAGCTGCCCGCTGCGGAAGGAGGGGTTGCCTGAGATGCCCTACTCTCTGAGGTGGCTGCCGCAAGTGCTCAAGGATGCCGGTCTGAAGGTCGCGGTGGTGGATGGGTGGGAGAACCGCGGCCACGGGGACGTTGGGACGATCGCGGGCGTGATATGTCACCACACCGCGGGGCCAAGGCGTGGGAACATGCCCAGCCTGGGTATCCTCAAGAACGGCAGACGGGATCTCCCCGGCCCGCTTGCCCAATTGGGACTGGGACGGGATGGCACCTTCTACGTGGTCGCTGCCGGCAGGTGCTACCATGCCGGCAGCGGAGTCTGGCAGGGGATCACCACCGGTAACAGCAGCTTCATCGGCATCGAGGCGGAGAATACGGGCGGCGCCGATGACTTCCCCTGGCCGAGCGTGCAACTCGAGGCGTATCAGCGCGGGGTGGCCGCCATTCTGAAGAGAATCGGGCGGAGTGCCCACCATTGCGCCGGGCACCGCGAGTACGCGACGCCGAGCGGCCGCAAGATCGACCCGAGCTTCGACATGGAGGCGTTCCGCTCGTCAGTCGCCGCGATCCTGGCGGACGAGGCCCCGCCCCCAGTGCTCATCCCCGCGAGCGATGCCCAGGGGCGACCGACGCTCCGGCGCGGGGCTGCGGGGCCGCTCGTGGGCGCCCTGCAGGAGAAGCTGGGGGTGACTGGCCCGGACGTCTTCGGCCCCAGGACGGAGGCGGCCGTCCGGGAGTTCCAGCGGGCCCATGGACTCGTTCCGGATGGAATCGTCGGACCCCGGACCTGGACTGAGCTCGATCAGGTGGAGGAGGCCCCTCCGGGCCCGGCTGCACCGCCTGCAACCCCGAGCCTGCTCACCCAGGATCAATCGCTCGCGTGGGGGGCAAAGGTCAACGACGAGTTCCGGGAGAAGGTCAGAGCGATCGCGGGACAGATCGGATGCAGTCCCAACGATCTGATGGCCTGCATGGCCTTCGAAACGGGAGAATCGTTCGACCCGGCCGAGCGGAATCCGAAGAGCGGCGCGACCGGGTTGATCCAGTTCATGCCGGACACCGCCAGTCGGTTAGGAACGACGACCGGGGCGCTGTCGCAGATGGACGCAGTGACCCAACTGGACTACGTCGCCCGCTACTTCCTGTGGTTTTCCGGCGTGAGGACGCTGAAGGACGTGTACATGGCGATTCTCTGGCCGCGCGCCATCGGCAAGCCGGACGACTACCTTCTCTTCGCGAAGCCGTCGGTTCAGTACCGGCAGAACCGCGGGCTCGATGTGGACAAAGATGGCCGCATCACCAAATGGGAGGCGGTCGCCGCCGTCAGGGACAAGCTCAGGAAGGGTCTGCAGCCTCCCTTTGTCGCATGAATCACCGGCGCTTACTCCCCCCCCGACTGTCTGGCTACCCCCCGCGCGCTCCTCTGTCTCCTCCTTACAGAGGCTCGATCCGCGGTCGCTATGCTATGATCGAGCGTATCGGGCGCGCTCCGTCGTCGTGCACACCGCCATGCACCTCGCCGCGGTGAGGCACGCCTACGAGAGCGTGGAACGCCGCGGGCATCCGCGACCAGGCGCGATCTGGGCGACCAGCGGGCTCGCCGGCGAGGCATCCGTGGGAAGCTTCGTCGCTGGCTTCGTCGCCTTCTACTTCCTGGCCCTTCCCGCCTACCGCGTGCTCCTGTCTGGCTGCACGAGCGGCCATCGAGTTCGACTGCGATGCCCGCGTCCTGCGCGGAGGGCACGACGTCGGCCGCTACGCCCGGCTCCTGGTCGAGATCGGCGCACGCAGGTTGATCCCGTCCGTGGCGTTCGCCGCCTTTTCCGAATCGACCTCCCTTCTGGAGAGAAGGATCCGAACCATGCTGACTCCCCGGAGCCGGCGCTCGAATTCCGCGCTCGCCGTCTCGTTCGGGCTGGCGCTGGCGCTGCTCGTCGTCGCGTGTGAGGCGCCGCTCCCTCATTGCCGCCGATCGGGAGGCAGTCATTGGCGGAGGCCGAGAAGGACGTTCAGTCGCACGAGATCAGTCCGGACGCCGAAGTGGCGATCGAGCGGATCACAACGGCGGCAGCCATGGACTCCTTCCCCGATTCGATCATCCTGGAAGTGAAACCCGGGCCGACCTTCCTTCTGAATGGCATCGAAGTGCCGCGTGAGGAACTCTCGGCGTTCATTGCCGAGATCTACGCACCGCGATCGCGAAAGGTGCTCTTCGCGCGAAATGATGCGGAGCGTTCGGATGCCGTTTTCGAGGCGGCGATCGAGGCTGCTCGTGATGGTCTCGAGGAAGCCATCGCTTCCATCGAGCCACGATACAGGCCTGGCAGTGGTGAATACGTAGGTATCAAAGTGATCGACCCGGCGGCGCGCTGACGGCGCCGGGTCACTTGCTTCGACATCTTTCCACCCGCGGCTCCAGGTCCCATCCTGAATGCGACCGTAGTGACTTGCGGAACGCATTGACGTGAAGGACCTGAAATGAGTCGAGAGGATCCGGAAACTCGATCCGGGCGCCGAGGACGACCTCCTCGGTTGCGGGCTGCGTGAGACCTCCGCCGTGGGCTGATGCCGAATCCACGCAGCGCCGATAAGAAGTCGGAGAGGCTCAGGTATGCCTACCGGGTGCTCGGCTGGCGGGCGCGGAGCACCTGGAGCCACTTCGTCCGTCGGTTCAACCGGCTGGAGCTGAGTGAGAACGCAATCCTGTTCGGCTTCGCCGTGGCGATTGGCGCGGCGACTGCCCTGGGCGTCGTGGGCTTCTATCGGCTGATCGACCTCGCCTATCTCGCTTTCTACAACTGGCCGGCGAACTACTTCCCGCACCCGGTCTTCCTGGCGTACCGGCCGCTGGTCACGGGCGCGGGCCTCGCCGTGGCGTCCCTGATCATGGCCCGCATCGGGCGAGGACACGACGGCCTGAACGTGCCGGATGTGCAGCGCGCGGTGGCGCGCGAGGGTGGACGGCTCCCGCCGCGACCGGCGCTGGCGCGCACGGTCGCCAGCGCCGTCACGCTCGGGAGCGGCGGCTCCGCGGGCAGCGAGGGGCCGGTGGCCGTGCTCGGCTCGGCGCTGGGGTCGCTGCTGGGACAGGGATTCCGCTTCGACCCGGCGCGGGTGAGAGTCCTGGTGGCGGCAGGCGCCGCGGCGGGAATCTCGGCGGCGTTCAATGCCCCGCTCGCTGGAGCCTTCTTCGCGCTCGAGGAGATCCTCGGCTCGCTGGCCGTGGCCGCGTTCCCGGCGGTGGTGGTCAGCAGCGTCGTCTCGGCGGTGGTGTCGCGCGCCTTCCTCGGCAACCATCCTGCCTTCCCCATCCCGGTCGAGTACGGATATCAGCTCACCCGGGAGCTCTTCCTCTTCTATCCTCTTCTGGGCGTGGTCGCCGGGCTGGTCGCGGTTGCCTACGTGCGGACATACTTCGGCATGGAGTCGGTCGCCGCGCGGCTTCCGATGCCTCGCGGGCTGCTGCCGTGGATCGGCGGTGCGGCGGTGGGGGCGCTGGTGTTTGCCTCGGGGGGCCTCCTGGTCGGCTTCGGGCACCTGGCCGTCCGGCTCGAGGTGTTCGGCGGGATGCCCTGGTTCCTCCTGGCGCTGCTGGTAGTGGGGAAGATCCTGGCCACCTCCATCACGCTCAACTTCGGGGGCTCCGGCGGCGTGTTCACGCCGTCGCTGTACATGGGGGCGGCCGCGGGAGGCGCGGTCGGGGTCGCCCTCGTGCAGCTATTCCCGGGGCTCGGACTACGCCCTGAGCCGTACGCCCTGGTGGGGATGGGCGCCGTGGTGGCCGCCGCGACGGGAGCGCCGCTCACGGGGATCCTGATCGTGTTCGAGATGACCAATGATTACGCCATCATGCCACCGTTGATGGTGGCCACGGTCATCGCCTATACCGTCGCCCGCCGTCTGCAGCCGGACAATCTGTACAGCGGCTGGCTCCGGCGCCGCGGCGAGTCGATCGAGCAGGGGTCGGATCGCGATATCCTCGCTCGGCTCCGCGTGGCCGACGCTCTCGACCCCAACCCGCAGGTGATTGGCGAAAGGGCGACGGTGCTCGAGCTCCTGGACCAGCTCGACCGAGCCGCTCAGACCGAGTTCCCGGTCATCGATGCCGAACGGCGTTTCGTCGGCATCGTTCCCATCGGCGAGCTGGGGCGCATGGCGCGGGACGTCCAGAACCTGGACCCGGTGATCGTCGCCGCGGACCTGGCCTGCGATTGTGAGACCATCGCCCCGGACGCGTCGCTCCTGGAGGCGATGCACAAGTTGGGGGTGCGCGGCGCGTCGGTCCTCCCCGTGGTGGAGCCCGGCACCGGCCGGCTGCTGGGGCTCGTTACCCGCGCCAACATCATCTCCCTCTACGAGCGCTCCGCTGCCGCAGCGGCGGCGGGGGAGGCGGAGCGAGGCCAGCATCCAGCCTGAGGGAAAAACGCGCTACGCCGCGGTGGCGCCTCAGTGAGCGGCGCGATGTGAACGCTGATACGCAGATCCCGGCAAGGGACCGGCACACCCTCCAGCCCTGGCGTCACTCGATCGACTCCTCGGTCAGCTCCGAGAAGATCGCCTCCGCCTCGGCGAGCACCGCCTCCGTCGGCCCCGCGGCCAGCACCTGTCCGTATTCGATCACCACCAGCGAATCCGATAGCTGACGCACCTCCGTCAGGTCGTGGGTGACGAGGATCATGGGGGTCGCGGTGGCCTCCTGGATCCGGCGGAGCTCGGCGCGGAGGCGCCGTCGGGTGCGCATATCGACCGCGGCAAAGGGCTCATCGAGCAGCAGCAGGTCCGGCTCGGGCGCGAGCGCGCGGGCGAGAGCGACGCGCTGCTGCTGCCCTCCGGAGAGCTGGGAGGGGCGCCGGTCCGCCAGATCGTCGAGGCCGACCAGCGCGAGCACCTCCGCCACTCGGCGGGCTCGCAGGGATCTCGAGAGGCGGTGGAGCCCGAAGCCGACGTTCTGCTCGACGGTCAGGTGCGGGAAGAGGGCGTACTGCTGGAACAGGAAGCCGATGCCGCGCTCCCGCGGGGGGACGTTGATGCTGGCGGCCGAGTCGAACAGTGTGCGCCCCGAGACGACGATCCGACCCGATTGCGGTGTGGTGAGGCCCGCGATCGAGCGGAGGGTGAGGGTCTTCCCGGCACCGGACGGGCCGAACAGGGCGGTGATCCCCTC
This sequence comes from Longimicrobiaceae bacterium, assembly GCA_036375715.1. Classification (NCBI taxonomy): domain Bacteria; kingdom Pseudomonadati; phylum Gemmatimonadota; class Longimicrobiia; order Longimicrobiales; family Longimicrobiaceae; species Longimicrobiaceae bacterium. Next base: position 9,756 of record DASVBS010000041.1, read on the forward strand.
GGCGACGCCGAATGCGACCCGGAGGCGGAAGTCTCCCAGTCCCAGGTCGATCGAGAGATCGATGCTCACCAGCCGCTGCGCCGTCCGATGCGGGTGAGAAGCAGGAGGATCCCGCCGGTCACCGCGGAGAGGATCAGGGCGAGGTAGTGGGCGTCGGAGAGGCGGAAGGCCTGCACGGCATCGTAGATCGCGATGCTCGCCGTCCGGGTCCGACCGGGGATGTTGCCCGCGATCATCAAGGTGGCCCCGAACTCACCCATCGCCCTGGCGAAGGCAAGGGCAAGTCCGGCGAGGATGCTTCGCCAGGCGAGCGGCACGGAGACGGTGAAGAAGATCGCCATCTCCCTCCGGCCGAGGGTGCGTGCCGCCTCCTCGTACACGGGGTCCGCCTGCTCGAACCCGCCCTGCGCCGTGCGCACCAGGAAGGGAAGGGCGGCCACGACCGAGGCGATGACGGCTGCCGCGGGGGTGAAGACGATCCTGCCGATGCCGGCCGCTTCGGCGAATCTCCCGATGGGTCCGTTCCTCCCGATGAGCAGCAGCAGGTAGTAACCGAGCACCGTGGGCGGCAGCACCATCGGCAGGAGGACCAGGATGCTCACCAGGTCCCGCCCGGGAAAGCGCCGGCGAGCCAGCGCCCAGGCGAGCGGAACACCCAGGAGCAGGGCGATGACCGTGGCCAGAGCGGCCACGCGCAGCGAGAGGAGGAGGGGCGCGAGCTCCATCGGTTATCGGTCCCTCGCCTGACGGGGTGCGCGTCCGAACCCGTGCGCTTCGAGGATCGCCTGCCCCTCGTCGCTCAGGACGTACTCGAGGAATCGCTCCGCGGCGGGGTTGTCGCTGCGCTCCAGGATCCCGGCCGCCTGGCGGATGGGCGTGTGCAGGCTCGGGTCGATGAGGCTGAGCTCCGTCCTCGTCGTGTCGACCACGCTCCGCGCGACGAGGGCCACGTCGGCGTTTCCGGTCTGCACGAGCTGGTAGGTCTGCGTGATGTTCTCCCCCTGTACGATTCTCGGTTCGACTGCGTCCCAGACGCCCGCCTGCTGCAGTGCCTCGCGGGCCGCCGCGCCGTAGGGCGCGATCTCGGGATTGGCGATCGCCACGACCTCGTAGCGGCTGTCCGCGAGCTGCTGCAGCGACGCGAGGCGATCTACCCCGTCGCGCCAGACGAGCACCAGCTGCCCGACCACGTAGGTGCGCACGGACGTCCGGCGGATCGATCCGCTGGTGACCAGCCGCTCGATCGTCTCCTCGTCGGCGGCGAAGAACAGGTCGGCGGGAGCTCCGTTCTCGATCTGCGCCGCCAGGCTACCGGTCGCTCCGAGAGCGAGATCGACGGCC
>DASVBS010000042.1 GCA_036375715.1 Longimicrobiaceae bacterium
GCTACCCCCGCCCCATTAGACGTGATAACGGAGCTGACGGTACCCAAGAAGGCCGAATCGGCGTGGGTTCTGGAAGAGCCTATCCCCCCGAAGTCAGCGTACGCCTTCGATACTGCCCGCTCCGTAGGGGGATCACGTAGCGGCTGAGTTGGGATAGCTCCCAGGAGGTGTGCCCGCACAACAACTCGAAGTTCGTGCAGATTACCTGCGAGGAGGCTTTCTGGCCGCGGGCGGGGGTGCACGGGGAGCGGCTGATCGAGCTGATGGGGATGTCGCAGGAGGAGTTCTCGCGCAGGTTCAAGAACTCGCCGGTGAAGCGGACCAAGCGGCGCGGGCTGCTGCGCAACGTGGCGGTGGCGCTGGGGAACTGGGGGTCGCCGGAGGCGGTGCCGGTGCTGGAGGCGGCGCTGGAGGATGAGGAGCCGCTGGTTCGGGGGCATGCAGCGTGGGCGCTGGGCCGGATCGGGACGGCGGCGGCGGTGGATGCGCTGCAGCGAAGGGCGGGGTGCGAAACGGATGAGTGGGTGCTGGAGGAGATACAGCAAGCTGTGGAGGAGGCGCGCACCTGCACGTTTGAACCCGTCGCAAAAGGCAGTGCGACGCTCAGGGGGCACTCGGAGGGAGAGCCGCAAACACTAACCAATTGACGAAGGTTTCTGGGGCCTACACCTTGCCCGCCGTATCAGATCGCGCGGTTTGCCTCCGCGGAGCCACCAATGCAGGGCTCGTCTTAGACCGCGTCCGGGCGCTGAGTAGCTACTCCAGTACCGACGTCGCCGCTGCCTACGACGGTGCTGGCCATCCCGCGCGCACGATCGACGGGAACCCGGGCTTCTGAGCCGGGGCGGTGAACCGGAACCGAAGAGCGGGCTACCGCCCCTCTACCCGAGGCGCGCCGATGGAACCGCCGCAAATCCCGCCGCTCGCCCGAAGTGGCCCCGACATCGAGGTCGCTTGGCGCGGCCCCTCGCTCCTCATCGTCGATACGCAGGGGTGGGCCGGCGGACACCCACTCTCCGGCTACTACTTCCGCCAGGCCCGCTTCCTCCGCTCCCTTCGCTTCGAGCTGAACGGCGAGCCCCCATATCCCTGCTCGCGGGCCGAGCGTGCGCCGAACGAGTTGGAGTTCATGTACATCTACCCGCCGGTCGAGCGCGGCGGTGGCGGCGGGAGCGGATCGGGCGGAGGGGAAGGGAAGCACGGATTGCTCTTCCGCGACATCGACCTCCGCCTCCTCTACCGGGTTCGCCCGGCCTCTCTGGAAGTGGCCTTGTGGATCACCAACCGCTGGCAGGAGGAGGCCGAGCTCAACCTCGGGTGGATCGTCGACGCGGACTACGCGAGCGTCGACGAGGCTCACTTCGGATATCGTGAGGAGACGGCAACCGTCGATGCACTCCCCCGCGGTGGGGATCTGATCTTCCGCTACCGCCATCCTGACCTCCCCTTCGAGACCCACCTCAGCGCGAGCGGAGCGGAGTGGACCGCTTCCAGCGATCGTCTCTCCGCCAGCTTCGTGCTGCGGCGGCAGGTGACGCACACCCTGGGCTTGCGGATCCGTTCGGTGGACCTCGTAGACCCCCTGGGGGATGCCGGCGCGCAGCGGCGCGAGGAGCGGCTCCGGCACTGGCATCGCGGGGTCGCCAGGCTGCACGCGCCGGCCGAGGCGCCGCTGGTCGAGATTACCAACCGTGCACTGACCGACCTCGGCTCTCTCGCGCTGCTCGAGGGCGCGGAGGATGAGTGGCTCGCCCCGGCGGCCGGCGTACCCCTCTACCTGACCTTCTGGGCCAGGGACGCCGTGACCACTGCCTGGCAGGCGGGGATCTTCGACGGCGGTGAGATGCTGACCGATGTGCTCACGTTCCTGGTGCGCCGACAGGGCGAGCGGGTCGACCCCGCCCACGATGAGCAGCCCGGTCGCATCCTCAACCAGGCGAGAACGGATCCCCCCTCGCGGCTGGGGAAGACCCCATTCCGCAGCTACTACGCGGATTTCGCCAGCCCGTTCATGTTCATCATCGGGCTCGGCTACCTCTACGTCCTCACCGGTGACAAGGAGCGCATCCGCGACCACTGGGCGGCGGCTCAGGGCGTTCTCACCTGGGCCCGCGAGTATGGTGATCGCGATGGGGATGGGTATCTGGAATACCTGACCGAAGCCGAGCTGGGGCCGACGCACCAGGGATGGAAGGACAGCGAGAACGCGGTGGTCGATGAGCAAGGACGCCAGGTGGACCCGCCGCTCGCTCCGTGTGAGGTGCAGGGTTACTACCACGCCTCGCTTCAGTACATGGCGGCGCTGTCGGTCGTCCTGGGAGAGCGGAGGCAGGGGCGCGAGCTGTGGCGGCAGGCGAGCGTGCTCAAGAAGCGCTTCAACCAGGATTTCTGGATGGAAAAGGAGGGATGCATCGCCTTCGGGCTCGATGCCCGCAAGCGGCCGATCCGCGCCCTCACCTCGAACGCCGCTCACTGTCTTCCGACCGGGATCGTGGCCGACGAGCACATCCCCCGGCTGGTGGACCGGCTCTTTGCGCCCGACCTCTTTAGCGGGTGGGGGATCCGCACGCTCTCGACCCGCAACCCGGCGTACAATCCGCTCGACTATCACCTCGGCAGCGTGTGGCCGGTCGAGAACGCGAGCATCCTCTTCGGGTTGCGCCGCTACGGCCTGAACGATCGCGCGCTGGAACTGGCGCGTGGGCTGTACGATCTGGCTCGCCTGTGGCCGGGAGGCCGGACCCCGGAATGCGCAGGCGGATACTCCCGTGACGAGCTCGCGCATCCCGGTGTCTATCCGCGCGCGAATCACCCACAGACGTGGAATCAGAGCGTATTTCCGTTGCTCACCCAGTCGTTACTCGGCCTGGTGCCGTTCGCCCCCCTCCAACTCCTGCTGGTGGACCCCATCCTCCCGCCCTGGCTTCCGGAGCTCACCGTGGAGGGGCTGCGCATCGGCGACACGACGGCGACGCTGCGATTCTGGCGCGACGATGACGGTCGATCGCGTTACCGGGTGGTGGAGAAGAGTGGCAAGCTCCGCGTCCTGCGTCAGCCCTGGCTGGAATCCCGGTCGGTGGGCATTCGTGATCGGGTGGGACCCTTGCTGAGGAGCGTCCTACACTGGAAGACGTGATGTGGAGGGCTGCGCCGAGAACGAGGCGCAAGGAATTGGCAGGATGGACGGCGTCCGTTTGAGCTGTGCTGAGAGCGTTCAGCCATTTTCGTCGGGGACGAGAGCGCAGTTCCCCACGTCCGCACAGCCACACGCCAGTCCGGCTCGAACCGCCCGCTTCATCCTCTCCGCCCGCGCGATCCTCTCGTCCAGCTCCCGCAGCTTCGCCTGCGCGAGCGCCTCCCAGCGTTCGCTCAGAGGTGTGTCCGCCCTGAAGCCGTGGATCAGGGTGCGGATCTCGTCCAGCGTGAACCCCGCCAGCTGGGCGAAGCGAATCAGCTCCAGTAGCCGAACAGCCTCCGGGGCGTAGCGTCGCCGTCCATGAACCCGCTCCGGTGGCGGCAGCACGCCCGCCTCCTCGTAGTAGCGAATGGCGGAGGTCCTCAACCCCGCTCTCCGCGCAACCTCGCCGATGCCGAGGGTGTCGGTCCGTCCCCTTGACTTCAAGTCGACTTGAACTGGTAGCGTCATGGCGTCGCAATCGAGTTCACCTGTTCACGAGGATCGTGATCATGACGACGACCGAAACGAGCATGCCCATTCCGCTGGCGTGTGTGCCGGGCGCAATTCCGGAGGCCGAGCGCCCGCTCCACTTTGCCCTGATCCGGAGGTTGTTCGACGAGACGGTCGAGGAGCGTGAGCCGATCCCCAATGGCTATGCCTTCCGGTTTCCGGCGGACGCCCTCGAACCGCTGAGCCGCTTCCTGCTCAACGAGCGGAAGTGCTGCCCGTTCCTCTCCTTTGCGCTCGAAGCCGCGCCGGCTGGTGGCCCGGTGTGGCTGCGGCTCGCGGGTCCGGAAGGAACCCGGGACTTTCTGGATGCCGAGCTCGGGCTCTGAGGAGGAACCCAGGACGCCCGCAGGCCGTTCAGCACCACCAGCAGGCTCGCTCCCATGTCGGCGAGGACGGCCATCCAGAGCGTGGCGTAGCCGAGCAGCCCCAGGAGCACGAACGCCGCCTTGGTGACCAGCGCGAAGGCGATGTTCGCGCGGATGATCCGCTCTGCCCTGCGCGCCAGCCGGATGGTGGTGGAGAGTCTGGAGAGATCGTCGGACATGAGGGCGATGTCGGCGGTCTCCAGGGCCACGTCGGTCCCCGCTGCGCCCATGGCCACGCCCACGTCGGCCGCGGCCAGCGCGGGCGCGTCGTTGACGCCGTCACCCACCATCAGGATCATGCCGTGCTCGCGGCGAAGCTCCCGGACGGCGGCCACCTTGTCGTGCGGAAGGAGCCCGGCCCGGACGCCATCCAGGCCGCGGCCGGGTCGGCCCAGGGCGTCGGCAACGGCCCGCGCCGTGCCCGGGTGGTCGCCGGTGAGCATGACCACCTGCCGGATGCCGGCACGGTGCAGCTCGCGGAGCGCATCGGCGGCCTCAGGGCGGGGCTCGTCGGCGAGCGCGATCACGCCGCGCAGCCGCGGCGGCGTCCTATGACCGACCGGTCGACTCGCCACGAGGACGGCGGTCTGGCCGCGCGTGGACAGCTCGTCCAGCAACCGACGCGCGGGGGCAGGGAGGGCCCCATGTTCTTCGAAGAGCCGGGCACTGCCGGCATAAACCTCCTCGCCGTCCACCTGGGCGCGGACGCCGCGGCCGACGATCGCAGAGGCGTCCCGCGCCGCGCGGAGTGCGATCCCTCTCGATACCGCGTGGCGCAGGATCGCGCGGGCGAGCGGATGCTCGCTCCGCGCCTCGACCGATGCGGCCAGCGCCAGCATGTCGTTGGGGTCCTCCCCGTCCAGGGCAACGACGTCGACGACCGCGGCTTCCCCCCGCGTCAACGTGCCTGTCTTGTCCAGTGCCACGGCGCGCACACGCCCCGCGTTCTCCAGGTGCAGCCCGCCCTTGATCAGGATCCCGCGCCGTGCCGCCCCCGCCAGCGCGGAGACCACCGTCACTGGCGTGGAGATCACGAGTGCGCAGGGGCAAGCGACCACCAGCAGCACCAGCGCGCGGTATCCCCACTCGCCCCAAACCCCGAGCCCGAACAGCGGAGGAAGGATCCCGACCAGCACCGCCCCTCCCACTACCAGGGGCGTGTAGACATGCGCGAAGCGATCCACGAAGGTCTGGCTGGGCGCGCGGGTCGCCTGCGCTTCCTCCACCGAGTGGATGATCCGAGCGAGCGTGGTGTCCGAGGCGAGCCGGGTCGAGCGGATCTCGAGCGCGCCCTCGCCGTTCAGGGTGCCGGCGAAGACTTCGTCCCCGACCCCTTTTCCCACCGGGATCCATTCTCCGGTGATGGGCGCCTGGTTTACACTCGAAGCGCCGGCCACGATCTCGCCGTCCACGGGGATCCTGGCGCCGGGACGCACCAGCACCACTTCACCCGGCCGCACCCGGTCCGGCGGGACCCGCACCTCCTCGCCATCGCGGATCACCACGGCCTGCGCGGGGGCCAGCTCCATCAGGCGCCGGATGGCGTTGCGCGCGCGGCCCATGGAGCGAGCTTCGAGGAGCTGCGCCACGGCGAAGAGGAACATCAGCGACCCGCCCTCCTCGTAGGCGCCGATTACCAGCGCGCCAACCGCGGCCACGGACATGAGGAAGTTCATGTCCAGGGCACCCTGCCGGAGCGCCTGCCAGCCGCGCGGGAAAACTCTCCACCCGCCCGTGAGTACCGCGGCCAGCGCCAGCACGGGCACCGCCCACTCGGTCGCTGGCCAGTAGCCGGTCAGAAGGGCAAGGCCCCAGAACAGCCCGGAGAGAACCACGAGCGTCAGGGTGCCCTGGCGCGCCCACCACCGTTCCCCGGCTTCCGATGAGGTCGCGCCCGCCGACTCCTCCCCCGCCGGCGCCTCCTCCTCCGCGCGATAGCCGAGGCGCTGAACCGCCTCGACCAGGTCGCCACGCTGGATCTGGTCTGCTACGTGGCGCACCGTGACCCGCTCGCCGACGAGATCCGTGCGCACGTCCTCCACGCCCGCGAGCGCTAGTAGCGCCTTCTCCACCTTCAGCGCGCAGCTCGAGCAATCCATTCCGCCGACGCTGATCGTGCTGGTCAGGACCGCCGCTCGGTCTCCGCCGGACTGCGGAACGGAATTCCGGGACAGGCCGCTCACGACCCTGTGCATCGAACGATTCGCGGGCCTCGACGTGGCTGGAGACAGCGCCCGCCGTGGAAGGGAACCCCAGACGGCGCGGAGGACTTCGCAGAGGTTCCGGACCATCCTCCGTCCAGGTCGACTTGCGCCCTTGACGGACCACCTCAGATCGCTCTGCGACTCCCTTGACCGCAGCGAGGCGCACAAAGTATCATCTGACGCTGATATATCATGCATCAGCATACGCTGATACGCAATGGCCCCTCCGTCCAGGCATATGCTCACCACCGAGTTCGCCCGGTCACTCGCCCTCAAAGCCAAGCTCTTCCGCGGGTTCTCCGACCCCTCCCGGCTGGCGATCGTGGAGTCTTTGCGGGTGGAACCGCGGAGCGTGACCGAGATCGTGGAGATCACCGGCCTCTCCCAGCCGAATGCCTCCAATCACCTGGCTTGTCTGCTGGACTGCGGGTTGGTGACGCGCGAGCAACGGGGGCGCTTCGCCTTCTACAGGTTGGCGGACGAGCGGGTCGGTGCGCTGCTCACGGTGGCGGACGAGATCCTCAGCGACGTCGCGCACGGCGTGTACGTCTGCCCCCGATACGAGTCGCCGGGTGAGGATGCGGCTTGAGGTTGCATGGGAAAGAGCCTTCGGAAATCGGGACCTATCGCAAGAAGCCGTTTCAGGATTGGGTCTGAAAGAAGCCCTTTCCCTCGGAGAGGCTAGAGTAAAGATCCCCGCCGGACCTCGAGCCCGCGCGGGGATCAGATTTCATCATATTCGTTTGCGCCTTCCACGAGGTAGACGCACAATCGTGCCCTCGCTCGCGCAGTTGGATGGAAACCGAGCGATCTGCGCGAACGGCGGGAGCGAGCAATGCAGCCGCTCTCGAACAGCAGCATAGACGCGGACTTTTTGGACTTTCTGGTGAGAGGAGCGAGCGATGCAGGAAGAACGGGTGCTCATCGTGGGCGGTGGCATGGCTGGACTCTCACTGGCAAATGCACTGAGCCAGCGCGGCCTGTCCGCCGAGGTAGTCGAACGCGCTGATGGCCCGGATAGCCGGGGCGCCGGGCAGTACCTGGTGGGTCTGGCCACGCGAGCTCTCGGTGCGTTGGGGGTCGCCGACGCCGCGCGGGAGCTCGGCCAGGTGATCCGCACGCAGACGTTCCTCGACTCCGGGGGCGCTCCGCTCGCGGAGATCGACGTGGAGAGCTACTGGGCTGGTTGCGGCTTCTGCCTGGGGATCGAGCACGCCCGGCTGCACCGCCTGTTGCTCGAGCGAGTCCCCGCGGGCGCGGTGCGCTTCGGCGTGTCGGTTCAGGCGCTCCATCAGGAGAACGACCGGGTTCTGGTGAATTTCACGGACGGGACTGAGGGCTCCTATAGCCTGGTCATTGGCGCGGACGGCATCCGGTCGGTCGTGCGCTCGCTCGCGCTCGGCGGGGCGGAGCCGCGCTTCCGCGGACAGGTGGGGTGGCGCTTTCTGGCCCCCTGTCCGCCGGAGATCGTCGGGTGGACGGTGTTCCTCGGGCGCTCGGGCGCGTTCCTCCTGGTGCCGATCGGCGGTGGCCGTGCTTACTGCTATGCGGACCAGATGGTCGCTCAAGCGGACGCCGACCCGGTGGAGGGACGGGTGGAACGGTTGCGTGAGCTATTCAGCGAGTATCCTTCGCCGGTGCCGGAAGTTCTCGCCGGTCTCGATCCTTCCGAGCAGATCCACCGCGCGGCCATCGAAGAAGTGGTACTGGATGCCTGGGGGCGGGGGAGGGTGCTGCTCATAGGCGACGCCGCGCACGCCATGTCGCCCAACATGGCCTGCGGATGCGCGATGGCGCTCGAGGACGGCCTCGTGCTGGCCGACCAGATCGAGCACACCGGGATTCACGTCGGCATCGCTGCCGCCTTCCACCACCGACGTGCCCCGCGCGTGGATTGGTTGCGCAAGCAGACGAACCAGCGCGACCGGGTGCGAAGCCTCCCGCCCGCGATCCGCAACGCCCTGCTGCGGCGTCTGGCCGAACGAACCTATCGGGCGAACTACCAGCCGCTATTGGCCATTCCCTAGGCTCTGGTCTGCGGAATCATCGCCGCCGACGCCGCTCGCCTCCCTGTCATGCTGAGCGTCAGCGAAGCATCGCGCGGGGTGAGGGTGCCTGCGGGTGATTCCTGGCATGGCGCGGGCGCTCAACGTGACAGGGGTGGGTTCGAGCGACGCGTTCCCCAGGGCGGATGGTCACGCGCTTGAATCCCCCGCCTCCGCCTCTCCCGTCCCAGGTGGGATCATCATCACAGCCAGGAGCGCGAGGACGGCGTAGGTTGCCATCACCAGGAAGAGCGGGCCGTAGCCCCCGAGCAAGTCGAACAGCATGCCGTTGAGCGGATCACCGACGGCGCCGCCCAGTCCCATGCACAGCAGGTAGAGCGAAGCCAGAACACCACGCAGCGAGGGGGGTACGGGCTCCACGAAGAGCGGGTAGGCGTTCACGGTGGGGAAGGTCCAGGCGGCTGAAGCGAGCAGCAGTAGCGGCATTGCCTGTCCGATCTGCGTCACCCGGTCCAGCGCGGCCAGGCACGCGGCGAGGAGCGCGAAGCCGAAGAGGATCGACATCCTCCGACCGACGCGGATACCGAAGAACCCGGCCGGAAGTGCGCCGAGCACTCCGCCGACCGCCCAGGCAATGAAGCCCAGCGTGGCCTCCTCCGGCGTAATCCGAAGCGCTCCGTGGCGTGCAGGGCGAACCAGGTGGTGAAGGTCTGGAAGGTGAGCTGGAGGAGCAGCACGGCCAGGAAGATGGCGCGCATGCTCGAGACGGCGCCCCGCAGCGTCGCCCACGTTGCCCGAGCAAGGGAAGCGAAGGAGACCTCGGCGCCGGACGTGCCCCCGGTTGGCTCTCGCACGCCGACGCGCAGCGCCACAGCGATTGCGAGGATCGTCACTCCGGCCGTCACGAATGCCGGGGTCATGCCCAGGAGCCGGCCGAGCATGAGGAAAGCGATTGCGCCGACGCACATCTGGAAGGCCACCGACGCCGTTGCCAGGGAGCGATCGCGGGAGGGGACCGCGTCGGCGATCAGTGCCTGGAAGGGAGATCGCTGCAGGTTGATCCCGGTGTAGAGCAGCACCAGAGCGGCGATCAGGACGGCGAGCCCCACGCTCGCGGAGGCCGGGAGCAGCGCCATGCCGAGGGAGGCGAGCACCATCCCTCCCAAGCTGGAACGATGTCGCTTGCCGAGCGGGGGCGCAAGCGGAACCGTCGCTGCCTGATTTTCAGCAGCGGAGAGCGATTCGAGCATCGGACGGCGATCCACCGGCTCAGAAAGGCTCGATCGCCCGAAAGAGGTAGGTTCATCGCGCTCTGGAAGGCAGCTCATTGCCGCAGGAAGGCGCCACATGTCGCCTGCCGGCAATCACCTCGCCGCCGCGCAATGGGCTTTGAGTCAGTCAACGAGAGGCGGCGCGGGCGCAATTTTGCTATCATTAGGGCACACCGGTTCTCCGCGATGTGCCACTCACCGATCAGGAAGCGGAAATGCCCAGCTATCGTTCACGCACTACGACCCATGGCCGGAACATGGCCGGCGCCCGTGCGCTCTGGCGCGCGACGGGAATGAAGGACGATGACTTCGGGAAGCCGATCATCGCCATCGCGAACTCCTTCACGCAGTTCGTGCCCGGCCACGTCCACCTCAAGGACGTGGGTCAGATGGTGGCGGAAGAGATCGCGCGGGCGGGTGGCGTCGCGAAGGAGTTCAACACGATCGCGGTCGACGACGGCATCGCCATGGGCCACTCCGGGATGCTCTACTCCCTCCCGTCGCGGGAGCTCATCGCGGACGCCGTCGAATACATGGTCAACGCGCACTGCGCAGACGCGCTGGTGTGCATCTCCAACTGCGACAAGATCACCCCGGGCATGCTGATGGCCGCCCTGCGACTGAACATTCCGGTGGTCTTTGTGTCCGGTGGTCCGATGGAGGCGGGCAAAACGCGGCTGGCCTCCGGCGACGTGAAACTGGACCTGATCGACGCGATGATCCAGGCGGCCGACTCCAGCGTCAGCGACGAAGACCTGGCCGAGATCGAGCGCTCGGCATGCCCGACCTGCGGATCGTGCTCGGGCATGTTCACGGCCAACTCGATGAACTGCCTGACCGAGGCGCTGGGGCTCTCCCTGCCGGGCAACGGCTCGCTGCTGGCCACGCACGTCGCCCGTAAGGAGCTCTTCCTGGAGGCGGCCCGGCTGATCGTGGGCCTGGCGCGCCGGTACTACGAGCAGGACGACGGTTCGGTCCTGCCCCGCTCGATCGCCACGCGAGATGCTTTCGAGAACGCGATGTCGCTGGACATCGCCATGGGTGGATCAACCAACACCGTGCTCCACCTGCTCGCCGCGGCACAGGAGGCCGAGGTCGATTTCACCATGGCCGACATCGATCGCCTCTCCCGCCGCGTGCCGAACCTCTGCAAGGTCGCACCGGCCACCAACCGGTACCACATGGAGGACGTCCATCGCGCCGGCGGCGTGATGGCGATCCTTGGTGAGCTGGACCGCGCCGGCCTGATCCATCGCGATGTCCGCACCGTGCACACGCCGACAATGGGCCAGGCACTCGACGACTGGGACGTGGCGCGCCCGACCGCGCTCGGAGATGCGCTGCAGCGCTACCTCGCCGGCCCCGGGGGAATTCGGACGCAGCAGGCGTTCAGCCAGCAGTCCTACTGGCCGGCGCTCGACCTAGACCGGGCAAACGGATGCATCCGCGACGTGGAGCACGCCTACTCGCCCGACGGTGGGCTGGCGGTGCTGTTCGGCAACCTCGCTCCCAAGGGCTGCATCGTGAAGACCGCTGGCGTTGCGGAGGAGAATCTCGTCTTCCAGGGCACCGCTCGCATCACCGAGAGCCAGGAGGAGGCGGTCGACGCGATCCTATCCGGTCGGATTCAGGCTGGGGACGTGGTGATCGTACGCTACGAGGGCCCCAAGGGAGGTCCGGGCATGCAGGAGATGTTGTATCCGACCAGCTACATCAAGTCGGTGGGGCTGGGTAAGTCCTGTGCTCTCATCACCGACGGGCGCTTCTCCGGCGGAACCAGCGGCCTCAGCATCGGCCACGTGAGCCCGGAAGCCGCCGAAGGCGGCAACATCGCCCTGGTGGAGGAGGGGGACGTCATCGAGATCGACATCCCGCGACGCACGATCCACATCGCCATCTCCGATGCCGAGCTGGCCGAGCGCCGCGAGCGTATGCTGGAGCGCGGGGCGGATGCGTGGAAGCCGGCGAACCGGCAACGGCAGGTGTCGGCGGCGCTCAGAGCCTACGCGGCGCTGACCACCAGCGCGGATCGCGGAGCCGTGCGCGACCTGTCCCAGCTGGAGCAACGGGAGCCGGTCGGCGCGCCCGGCGAGCCTCAGTTCGCGGTCTGATCCGAGGCTGGTCCGGACGTGGGGGCGGCTGGCGACCGCAGGGGCGCCGGCCGCCTCTACTTGTTGGTATCGCGGACAATCGCCGAAATAGGCCCAGCCGCTGCAGGCTGTTCCGAAGCGCGACCATTCGCCCAGGGCATCAGCGGCGCTTCAGGGAAGCCGCCAGGCGGGTTTCAGGAGAGCTTCGGGAAGGGCTCAGCTCCCGCACGCAGCGGCCTTCTCACCCGCCAGACCGAGGGTGCTGAGGAGCTCCTCCACCGCCGCGCGCCCCGCCCGATTCGCTCCGATGGTCGACGCGGAGGGACCGTAGCCGACCAGGTGGATCCGTGGATCCTTGGCCACCTGGGTAGCGAGTCGTCCGGTCATCACGATCCCGCCATTCGGTTCGCGCAGCATCAGCGGCGCCAGGTGGTCCAGGGAACTGCGGAAACCCGTGCACCAGAGGATCACGTCGGCCTTCAGCTCCGTGCCGTCCGGCCAACGAACGCCGTCCTCGGTGATCTCGCTGAACATCGGCAGCCGCTCCAGGACGCCCCGTGCCCGCATCGCTTCGATCGCCGGGGTTAGTGGGATTCCGGTGGCGGAAACCACCGAACCGGGTGGGAGCCCCCGACGCACGCGATCTTCCACCAGCGCCACTGCCTGACGCCCCAACTCTTCATCGAAGGGAACATCGAGGAACTTCGGTGGGCGTCGGGTGACCCAGGTCGTGCGGGTGACCCGCGAGATCTCGTCGAGGAGCTGGATTGCGGAGATCCCCGCGCCCACGACGATCACGTGCTGGCCTTCGAACTCCTCTGGTGTGCGGTAGTCCCGCGTGTGTAGCCGGCGGCCTCGGAACTTCTCCGCTCCAGGAATTTCGGGGATGTTCGGGCTCTCCCAGGTGCCGGTGGCGTTGATGATCCCCCGGGCGGAGAACTCGATCCGGTCGGTCTCCAACCGGAAGCGGCCGTCACGCTCACATACCACCCGCACCGTCACCGGGCGGTAGACGGGTAGCTCGAACCTCTTCTCGTACTCGGCAAAGTAGCGCGGTACCGCGACGCTGGCCTGGACATCGAGTGCGCCGTCTTCCACCACCTCGGAGAAGCGCATCCCCGGAAGATCGTGGATCCGGTTGACGGTGCTCAGCGTCAGCGAGGGCCAGCGGTACTGCCAGGCACCGCCCGGCTCCGGGGACGAGTCGAGCACCTCGTACTCCCGGTGCGGCTTCAGGCCACGCCTCTTCAAGTGATACGCCGCGGAGAGGCCCGCCTGTCCCGCTCCGATCACGACGATCTCGGTTTTAAGGGCGACGCCCGAAGTGGTGCTGCGTGGCGAGGGGGACATGCAAGACCTCAGTAAACCTTCGCGGTTCGTCGCGAGGCGCTATTGTGGGCGCCTGTCCGCTCGCGGTGCATGCCGCCGCAGGATCGGCAGGAGCTCGCGCACGACTTCCGGGTGAGACGCGGCCACGTTGCGCGTCTCCAGCGGATCGACCGCGTGATCGTACAGCTCGACCCGCGGTTCCCCGTCGACATACTCGGTAATCCGGAAGCGGTCGGTCCGCAGGGTGGTTCGTCCCTGAGAGTAGCCATAGGCGAGACCGTCGCTTCGGAACGCCGGATCGCTGAAGGCCTTCGCGAAGCTCTGCCCGTCCAGTCCTTCGGGTGTGCTCAGCCCGCACAACTCCGCCAGGGTGGGGTAGAGGTCCACCGCTTCGACGATGGCGTCCGTGGACCGACCGGGATCGATCATTCCCGGGACGCGCATGATCAGCGGGCTGTGCAGCGAGCGCTCGAAGGTGGTGTGCTTGCCCCAGATGGTGTGATCCCCCAGGTGCCAGCCGTGATCGCCCCAGACGATGACGATGGTGTTGTCCCGTAGCGCCAGGCGATCGAGCTCGGCGAGCACCCGCCCCACCTGCGCGTCGACGTAGCTGACGGAGGCGAGGTACGCGTGGCGGAGGGTCCGGGCATAGTCATCCGAGATGCGGACGCCCGCGCCTCCTCGCTGCGGGTGTGAATCGTAGTTGCGGAAGAGCTCGTTGCTGTCGTGCAGGCTACGGCGGTTCACCCCAACCGGAGCTTCGGGGTTGGGGGAGATGGGGATGGCGGAGGGGTCATACATCTCCCAGTAGCGCCGCGGGGCGACGAAGGGGAGGTGGGGCTTGAAGAAGCCGACCGCGAGGAAGAAAGGCTCCTCCGCGGCGGCCAGCTCGCCCAGCTTGCGGACGGCAGCTTCGGCGGTCATCCCGTCCGGTAGCGCGTCGTCCGCGACCTCGGCGACCTCGAAGGCCGGACGTCCCGTCTTGCGAACATTGCGACTGCTGCCGTCGCCGTAGCCGAAGAAGGCATTCCAGGCGCTCCCCCATCGCCCTATCGGCCCCTCCATCTCGTCCCAGCTGAAAGGCATCTCCAGCCGGCCGTCACCCGAGCCGTCGTAAGCGCGGACACGCCCGTCGGGGTAGTGGCTGATCTTCCCGATCCCCACCGTCCGGTACCCCGCCCGCCTGAAGTGATGGACCAGCGATTCCGGCCGGTCGCCCTCTTCGCGCGGAAGCAGCTCGACGAACGCCTCGTTGCTCAGGTGAGCGGGCGTCCTCGGCCGCCTTCCGGTGAGCAGTGCGTAGCGCGAGGCTCCGCAGGTGGGTACCTGCACGTACTGGCGCAGGAAGACCAGCCCTTCGGCAGCGAGGCGATCGAGGTTGGGGGAGCGTACGAGCGAATCCCCGTAGCTGCCCAGCTGCGGCCGCAGGTCGTCGATGGTGATCAGCAGCACGTTCATGCGCTGCCGAGCCGCGGACGGGCCCTCCTGGGCTCCGGACGTCTGCTGCTGAGCCTCGGCTATTCCCGGGATGCAGAGGGCCGCCAGGATGGGGGTGAGGAGGAGGCGAAGACGGAGCATGGCTGGGTGCGTGCGAGCGGACACCGGCGTCGAGTAGCCGTAGAGTCGAGCACCGATAGAATAGAGAAGCGGGGCCTTGGGGCCAACCCGTGCCATGTCGGGCTGTAGAGGCGCCCGGCGTCTGCACCTCATCGCGGCTGCGCGCGCCAGCGGTCCATATACTCGGCGGCGAGAAGTCCGGGCGTCGGCGGACACCCAGAGAAGAGAGGAGGCCGTCCCAACCAGAGCGATCGCACTCCTTTGCTTGCCAGCCAGCGGAGGACGATATTCCCTCGACGCAACCGTCGTTGCCGTCGCTCACTCCCTGTCTCAGATCAGACCCGATGACCTATCAGTTCCGGCTGCCGCGGTCCGGCAGCCTCATGGTCGCCGCGCTCCTCCTGGCCGGCACTCCCGCGGCGGCGCAGCACGGTGCACCGCCACCCCTGGCGCACGCGGTGCCGCTCGACGGCCCGATCACCCTCGACGGACGGCTCGACGAGGAGATCTGGAGGACGGCCACGCCCATCACGGAGTTCACCCAGCTCGATCCGAACGAGGGCGAACGGGTCAGCGAGCGCACGGAGGTCTACATCGCTTTCGACCGGGAAGCGATCTACGTCGCCGCGCGTCTGCAGGATAGCGGACCGGTGTCACGGCGGCTGGCGCGGCGAGACGCCGCCGTCAACGACTCCGACTGGTTCAGCGTGGCCTTCGACAGCTACCACGACCATCTGACCGCCTACCGCTTCTGGGTCAACCCCGACGGCGTGCGTCGCGATGAGATGCTGACCAGCGGGGGAAGCCGGAGCGCAACCACGACGAGCAGTACCGGGAGCGCCGGTACCGGCAGCTCCTTCCTGGAGCGCGGCGGGCAGCCCGACGCGAGCTGGGAGCCGGTGTGGGCGGCAGCTACCGAGGTGAGCGACTCAGGCTGGACGGCCGAGCTGCGCATCCCCTTCAGCCAGCTACGTTTCGGTCGGGAGGAGGTGCAGACCTGGGGGCTGCAGCTGGAGCGTCGCATCGCCCGTAAGCAGGAGCAGGCCTTCTTCGCTCACACGCCCAAGAACCAGCCGGCCGGCGTGGCGCTCTTCGGGCACCTCGAAGGCGTGCGCGTGGCCTCGGGTAGCCGTCCCCTCGAGGTCGCGCCCTACGCTCTGGGTCGCGTGATGCGTCGGCCGGCCTCCCTCGCCTCCGACCAGAGCGTCGATTTCGTCAACCCGTTCTCAGACCGCTCCGAAGCCACTCTGGGCATGGGAGCGGACATCAAGTACCGGGTGACGTCGAACTTCACGCTCGATGCGGCTTTGAATCCCGATTTCGGGCAGGTGGAGCTCGACCCCGCGGTGGTCAACCTCACAGCTTTCGAGACGCGGTTCGACGAGAAGCGCCCCTTCTTCGTGGAGGGCGCCGAGATCATGCGTTTCGGTACCTCCGTGCTGGGCAACCCCGAGGGCGGACCGCCGCAGCTCGTGTATTCCCGCCGGATCGGGAGGGCGCCGCAACTCGACGTTCCAGGCAGCGCCGTCTACTGGGACGGCCCGGAGACGACTACCATCCTGGGTGCAGCCAAGCTGACCGGACGCACCTCCAACGGTTGGTCGGTCGGGGTCCTCGAAGCCGTGACCGAGCACGAGAAGGCGTTGTTCGTCGACGCGGACGGGACGCGTCAGGAAGCGGTGGTGGAGCCCCTGGCTAACTACCTGGCGGGAAGGGTTCGCCGCGACCTCGACGGCGGCCGCACCACCATCGGAGTGCTGGCCACCGCGGTGAACCGCCGTCTGGATGAGCGGACCGAGGCCACCTTCCTACGCTCCTCGGCCTACACAGGCGGGATCGACTTCCGTACCGAGAGCACGGATCGCGTCTGGTCGATCTTCGGCTCGATTTCGGGCAGCCATATCCGTGGAACGCCCGAGGCGATCGGCGCGGCCCAGCGGGCCAGCGCCCGGTACTTCCAGCGCCCGGACGCCGATCACCTCGAGTTCGATCCGGAGGCAACATCGCTTTCCGGCTATCGGGTGCAGGTCGACGCGGGGAAGCGGGCGGGCACCTGGATCTGGAATGTCGCGCTGACCGCGACCAGCCCGGGGTACGAGATCAACGACATCGGCTTCCAGCTGAACTCCGACCGGATCCTCGTCGACCCCAACATCACCTACGAGCAGAACCGGCCGGGAAGGTTTTTCCGTCGGTGGAGCCTGCGATTCGGCCCCGACTTCGATTTCAACTATGGCGGGAACCTGATCCGCGCCATCTCCATGCTCACCTTCCAGTCGCAATTGCACAATTACTGGAACGGGAGCCTGCGACTCCACTACATCGCTCCGGTGATGAGCGACCGCCTGACGCGCGGTGGCCCGCTGGCGCGCCTCCCGGGCGGATTTCTGGCGGGTGCTACGTTGGGGACCGATCCGCGCAAGCCGTACGTGCTGGACGCCGGCCTCACCTACACCCGCGATTCGGCCGACATGTACGAGACGGAGGCCAGCCTGGGTCTGCGCGTCAAGCCCGCCGAGAACTGGGACATCCAGGTGGGGCCGAACCTGAACGTCACCCACCTGCCGGCACAGTACGTCACCACGGTGGTGGATCCGACGGCGGAGCGCACCTTCGGCAGCCGCTACGTCTTCGCGGGACTGGACCAGACCACGCTGGGGATCGAGACGCGCCTGAACGTGACCTTCACGCCCACGCTCTCGCTGGAGATGTACGCGCAGCCCTTCTTCTCCAGCAACGACTTCGGCGCGCTGAAGGAGCTGCGGGCGCCGCGCACCTTCGACTTCCTGGTGTACGGCCAGGACACCGGCACGGCCGAGCCAGAGGATGGGGCGCGAACGGTGGTGGACCCGGATGGCCCGGGGCCGGCCCCGAGCTTCGTGGTCGACGACCGCGACTTCAACCTCAACTCGCTGCGCGGCAACGCGGTGCTCCGCTGGGAGTGGCGCCAGGGCAGCACACTCTTCCTGGTCTGGCAGCAGGACCGCGCTGGTCGCCTGGGCGCCCTCGACGGCAAGCGCCTGAGCCGCCGCGTCGGCGACTTCGACGTGCGTACGAGCATCGACGACCTGTTCGGTACGCGGCCCACCAACGTGCTCGTACTCAAGGTCAGCTACTGGCTCAATCCGTAAGCGGGAGGGGGATTACGAATTACGAATTACGAATTACGAACGACAACCCGACCCCTGTCATCCTGAAGCGGAGTCACGCAGAGGCGGAGTTGAGTATCACGAGCTCACGCCGTGCCTGCCCGCGATCCTTCGCTGTCACTCAGGACGCAACCATGCAATTCAAAATTCAAAATTTGTAATTCGTAATTCGTAATTCGTAATTTCTAATTTTTAATTCCTAGTTATCGAGCGCTCCGCAGGGGCGGCAGGATCGCCATCAGCCGCTCGCGCCGCGGCTCCAGCCACGGCGGCAGCTTGAGCTGGCTCCCTAGCTCCGCGGGTGATTCATCGAAGGTGAAGCCCGGCGGGTCGGTAGCGATCTCGAAGAGCACGCCACCCGGCTCCCGGAAGTAGATGGATCTGAAGTACTGCCGGTCGAGCACGGGCGTCACGTCCAACCCGGCCTCCACCAGCACCTCTCTCCAGAGGACCTGGTCGTTGTCCGATCGTACCCGCCAGGCGATGTGGTGCACGGCGCCGATCCCCATGCGCCCCGGTTCACCCTCGGGCTGGCAGTGCAGGTCGATCAGGGCTGCCTCGTCACCTTCTCCCACCTGAAAGCGGAAGCGCGTGCCCTCCCGCCCGATGCTGCGGAAGCCCAAGGGTCCTTCCAGCAGCGCGGCTGTCCGCTCATAGCCGTCGCTGCACAGGGTAGCCCCGGCGAAGCCCCGGATCGCGTGCTCGACGGGTATCGGTCCCTCGGGCCAGGGCGCGGGCGTCGCCCCACCCGCTCGGGCGACGAGCTCCAGTGGCAGTCCGTCGGGGTCGCGCAGCGCGAGCACCTGCTCGTCGAAGCGGGCATGCGGCCCCTCGAAGTCGACGGCCGCGGAGGCAAGCCGATCGATCCAGTAGTCGAGAGAGTCTCGCGGAATGTGGAAGGGCGTGGCGGTGATCTGGCCGGCGCCCTGACGTGCGCGGGCGGTCACCCCCGGGGGAAGGATCCAGGCGAAGAAGGTCATAATTGTCCCGGGGGAGCCCAGGGCGTCGCCATAATAGAGGTGATAGGTGCCCGGGTCGTCGAAGTTGACCGTCTTCTTCACCAGCCGCAGACCCAGAACCCCCGAGTAGAAGTCCACATTCCGTTGCGGATCGCCGCAGATGGCGGTGATGTGATGGATGCCTGCAATCGGAGCCGGTGCAGACTCGGCCATGCTGCCTCCTGGTATTCGTGGTGGGAGCACATGCGCACTGTACGCACCGCGCTGCACAGGTCATTCCGGGTCGCGCGTAGCGCCCACTTCATCGTTCTTGCACGCGCAACCGCGTCTCATGCGCGCCGCCAGAGGGACCAGGGATGAAGTCAGATGAAGTAGACGAGATGTCCTGGTGGTCGGAGCGTCCCTGGGCGGTGTGGACGCGCTGTCGCGACGGGCTGCGGGCGGTGGGGGCCTGCGGGCGCTCTGCGCGAGGTCGAGGGCGAGGGCACGGTCCGCTATCGTTGTCGCGTCGGCCACGCCTTCTCGCCCCAGGTGCTTGCCGCTGCCGCCGTTGCTGCGGGCGCGGACCGGGAAGGAGGGAGTGAGAGCCTGGTGCGTCGGGTGTGCGACCGGAGAGGAGGCGTATTCGCTCGCGATCGTCCTGCTGGAGGCGACCATGCGCCTCGAGCCAGCCCCCCAGATCCAGGTATTCGCCTCCGATCTGCACGAGAGATCCATCGAGCGGGCCCGCCAGGGCTTCTATCCTGGTGACATCGAGGCGGAGGTGAGTCCGGAGCGACTGCGACGCTTCTTCGTCCGCGAGGACGGCGGCTACCGCGTACGGAAGGAGGTGCGCGAACGGGTGACCTTCGCCCCGCATGATCTCCTGACCGATCCGCCCTTCTCGCGCCTCGACCTGATCAGTTGCCGGAACCTCCTCATCTACCTCCAGCGCGACGCTCAGCGTGACGTCCTCGAGCTGTTTCACTGCGCCCTGCGTCCCGAGGGGCTGCTCGTCTTCGGTAGTTCCGAGTCCGTGGAGGGCTCGGACCTCTTCCGATCCGAGAGCAAGCGGCACTGCATCTACCCAAAGCGGAATGTCGGCGCCGCGAGCGACGAGCGCCGGCCGTGGTACCTGACCGGAGTACGGCCCTACCGGAGCTCGTCCGACCGCATCGAGGGCGTGGTGATCACCTTTGTCGACATCACCTCCCGAAAGCAGGCAGAGGAGGCGCTGCGGGAGAGCGAGGAGCGCTTCCGGCTCTTCGGTGAGGCCTCGACCAACGTGATCTGGATGCGCAGCGCCGACACATCGGGCTGGGCGTACGTGTGGAGACGACGCTCTACCGGGTGGTGCAGGAAGCGCTCACCAACGTGGCGAAGCACGCCGACGCGACGAGCGTGAGCGTCGTTCTCGAGAAACGCGATCGCCACGTGCAGGCCATCGTCGAGGACAACGGCGCGCGCTTCGACGTCGAGCTGACGCTGGCCTCGCCGGAGAAGGCGAAGCGGCTGGGCCTGCGCGGCATGCGTGAGCGGGTGGCCCTGCTCGGAGGGGAGCTGGAGATCGAGTCGTCCCCGGGGCAGGGGACCACTCTGTACATTCGCCTTCCCGCTACCGGATCGAAGGAATGAGGGTGGTAACGGTGGTGTTGGCAGACGATCACAAGCTGGTGCGCGAGGGGCTCCGGGCGCTGGTGGATGGCTGTACGGGCCTCTCGGTGGTCGGGTAGGCAGCAACGGCCTGGAGGCGGTGGCTCGCGTCAGGGAGCGCAAGCCGGACGTGGTGGTGATGGAACTTCCCATGTCGGGGATGGACGGAGCCACCGCCACCGATTGGATCCGTCGCGGCGGGGCTGGGTTGCGGCGCGGCCCTTGCACAGAGAGATCAACTGAGAGGCACGTGCTTGAGCGAGTTGCCTCAGGCGGGTAGATTCAGGCCGCACTGAAGGGGAGTAGCCACGCGGGAGAGACATCCCGCGATGCCGGATCGTCAAGACTGCGTCCGCGGGCGCACGGTTCGGCAGATCTGATCAGATCGGGCGAGACCTTCGCATGGACCGAGCTGGCTCGGTACGCGCGGGGGCTCGCCCTTCTTGCGTTGAGTCCCGGGCGCGACGAACCAGACGCCAAAGGAATACTTCGTGGACGAGCTCTGGCTGTGGGTGGCGTTCAACGCCTTCGTGCTGGCGATGCTGGCGCTGGACCTGTTCGTGTTTCACCGCCACGCCCACGAGGTGAGAACCCGGGAAGCGGCTGGCTGGACGGCCTTCTGGGTGGCCCTCGCTCTGATCTTCAACTATGGGGTTTACCGCTTCATGGGAGCGGAGGTAGGGCTGGAGTTCCTCACCGGCTACCTCATCGAGAAGGCGCTCTCCGTCGACAACATCTTCGTCTTCGTCCTCATCTTCAGCTACTTCAACGTCCCGCTGAAGTACCAGCATCGCGTCCTCTTCTGGGGGATCCTGGGGGCGCTGGTGATGCGGGGGACGATGATCGGAGCGGGCGCGGCGCTGATCCACCGCTTCCACTGGATCATCTACATCTTCGGGGCCTTCCTGGTGATCACGGGCGTGCGGATGGCCCTGCAGCGGGATCACGCGGTGGAGCCGGAGAGCAACCCCGTACTACGCCTCGTGCGACGCTTCCTACCGATCACCCGGGTCTACCACGGCCAGAGCTTCTTCGTGCGGGAACGGGTCGGAGGGCGGTTGCGGCGGGTGGCGACGCCGCTCTTCGTCGTCCTCCTGCTGGTGGAGACGACTGATCTGATCTTCGCGGTGGACTCCATCCCGGCGGTGTTCGCCATCACCACCGATCCCTTCATCGTCTACACCAGCAACGTCTTCGCCATCCTGGGGTTGAGGGCCCTCTACTTTCTGCTGGCCGGGGTCATCCACCGCTTCCACTACCTGCAGTTGGGGCTGGCCGTGGTGCTCGGGTTCGTGGGGACGAAGATGCTGCTGGTCGACGTGTTCCCGGTGCCGATCGGCATCTCGCTTGGCGTGATCGCGACGGTGCTCTCGATCTCGGTGGTGGCCTCGCTGATGTTCCCGCGCGGTCCGCACGAGTCGGCGCCGGTGCACGGCGATCCCCTGGATTCGCCTCGAGGACCGAAGCCGGGCGCCAGCGCGTCGGTGGATTCACCTCCGGAGGCGGAACCGGTGGCCGCGCCGGTCGAGGTAGTGGACAAAGGCGGGGACGAACCGGCATAGGGTTGGTGGCCGGAAGACCTCTCAAGGGGCACGGACGGCTCCGCCTCCGACGCCTGCGCAGGTCTCTGAGCGGCCTCCGGTGCCGTAGACGAGCACGGTTGACAGCGCGACCAGGCTGTCGAAGCGGATCGGCACGGAGGAGACTGCCCGCCCGATCCCCGTGGTGTCGGCGCTCACTTCCACCAGTTGGTGCAGCGCCGGTCCGGGACGATCGCACCTACCGAGCTGAAGGGCGCCCACGTAGTTCCTCTGGGAGACCCCGCCGGTGAGGGTGACCGTCACCAGGGTCTGCCGCCCCTCGGGTCGCAGGCGCGCCGTGCCGGCAAGGATGTAGCCAGGGAAGGACCTGAAGGAAGTCTCCAGCTCGGCGGCCAGAGTAGAAGCTCCGGGCGAGGCGGGAGGCTTCGCACTGGGTACGGTCGCCGGCAGGGCCACTGCCGGAGAGATCGAGGTGCCCGAATCGTCCGCCGAGGTGGCGACGCGGTCCGCCGCGGGGGTGAAGTCCGAGGCGATCCGGTTCTGCTCGCCGCACCCCGCCAGCGCCGCGGCGATCGCCAGGCAGAAGACACTCGAAAGCGTGTGCACGCGAACTCTGCCTTATTCTAGGAATTACGAATTACGAATTACGATCGTTCAATTCTGAATTCTGAATTTTGAATTAGCTTCGCCGACCCTACACCCTCAGGATGATAGGATGTAATTCGTAATTCGTAGTTCCGACGCTCCCGGGCTTTCGCCCCCCCCCGAGCAGCGTCGGGCATCCGATCCTGCGCAAGGTGGGGACCGTGGGCATGTTTGCTGCTGATCCTCATACGCCGTCAGCGACGCCGGCATGGACCTGCCCGCCGCACGTCGCCCGACCGGTCGGCTAACCGCGAGCAGCCGCGCAATACCGGCTGGTGCCGCCGCGGCGACGCTCATGCCCCGGAGCGCTACGATCAATCCCAGGATCCTCTGTCTCTGCGCTTTCGTCCTCTCCCTCGGGTGCGGAGAGGGCGGGCCGGAGGCACCAGCGCAGCGGGCCGCGGCGACGCGGAATCCCTCCGCCAGCCCGGCTTCCGTTCCCCTGGATTCCACGCCCCCCGGCGAGTGGCGCGTCCCCGCCCGTGACTACGCCAGCACCCGCTTCGCTCCTCTCGACCAGATCAATCGCGAGAACGTCGCCTCCCTGCGTCCGGCCTGGACGTTCTCGACCGGAGTGCTCCGCGGCCACGAGGCGGCACCTATCGTGGTCGGCAGCACGATGTACCTCGTCACTCCCTTCCCGAACTACCTGTACGCCATAGACCTGAATCAAGCAGGGCGCGTGTTGTGGAGATATCGACCTCCCCTGCAGCGCGCTGCTCAGGGGGTGGCGTGCTGCGACGTGGTGAATCGGGGCGCAGCGTATTTCGACACGAAGGTGTTCTTCAACACCCTGGACAATCAGACGGTAGCCGTCGACGCGACGACGGGACAGGAGGTGTGGAGGACGCGCCTGGGCAGCATCAACGTCGGCGAGACCATCACCATGGCGCCGCTGGTGGTGAAGGGAAAGGTCCTGGTCGGCAACAGCGGTGGAGAGATGGGCGTGCGCGGCTGGCTCACCGCCCTCGACGCGCAAACGGGTGAGGTGGTGTGGCGGGCGTACAGTACAGGACCGGACGAGGACGCGCTGATCGGCCCGGAGTTCCAGCCCTACTACGCCCAGGATCGCGGGGAGGACCTCGGTGTCACCACCTGGCCGCCCGATGCCTGGCGACAGGGCGGGGGAACGGTCTGGGGGTGGATCTCCTACGACTCCGAGCTCGACCTCGTCTATTACGGAACCGGCAACCCCGGACCATGGAACCCCGACCAACGCCCGGGAGCCAATAAGTGGACGGCTGGAATCTTCGCCCGCGACCCGGACACCGGGGCGGCGCGCTGGTTCTATCAGTTCACCCCGCACGACCTGCACGACTACGACGCCGTCAACGAGAATATCCTACTCGACCTGACGATCGGTGGCGCTCCCCGCCGCGTCATCGTTCGACCCGAGCGCAACGGCTACATCTACGTGCTCGACCGGGCGACGGGCGAGCTGATCTCCGCGGACCCCTTTGTCCACATCAACTCGTCGCTCGGGGTGGATTCGGTCACCGGCGAGTACATCCCCAACCCCCAAAAGGAGCCAGTTCTCGGAAAGGTCGTTTACGACATCTGCCCCGCGTCGCCGGGTGCGAAGGATTGGCAACCCTCCGCCTTCTCGCCGCGCACCGGTCTGCTCTACATCCCGCACAACAATCTCTGCATGGATGTGCAGAGCGTCGAGGCGAACTACATCGCCGGCACCCCATACGTCGGCGCCAACGTGATCATGAAGCCCGGACCCGGAGGGCATCGGGGCGAGTTCACCGCCTGGGATCCGGTCGCGCGGAGGCCGGTCTGGAAGATCCGCGAGCACTTTCCCACATGGAGCGGTGCGTTGGCGACGGCCGGCGATCTCGTCTTCTACGGTACTATGGACGGCTGGTTCAAGGCCGTCGATGCGCTCTCCGGCGACCTCCTCTGGAGCTTCAAGACCGAATCGGGGATCATCGGTCAGCCGATCTCCTATCTCGGACCCGACGGCAAGCAGTTCGTGGCGATCCTCTCGGGGGTCGGCGGCTGGTCCGGCGCGATCGTCGCCGCGGGGCTCAGCCCCGAAGACTCCACCGCGGCGCTCGGGTTCGTGGGCGCGATGGGCGACCTCCCCCAGCATACGCAGCGCGGGGGAACCCTCTACGTCTTCTCCCTGCCGTGAACCGCCCCCCGCTCCTCCGCCGCGGATGCCAGAGCCCATCGAAGCCGGGGCTCGTCCTCGCCTTGCTGCTCGCGGCTGGGGCTTGTGCGGGCTCGAGGGCGGAGCCCTCGCGGACGCTGCGGGTTTGTGCGGACCCCAACAACCTTCCGTTCTCGAACCAGCGGGGCGAGGGTTTCGAGAACCGCCTCGCGGAGCTCCTGGCACGCGAGATGGGCGCCGAGCTGCGCTACACGTGGTGGGCGCAACGCAGGGGCTTCATCCGCAACACGTTGCGCGCCGGCGAATGCGATCTGGTGATGGGGATCCCCAGCAGCTTCGAGCTGGCGCTCGCCACCGAGCCGTACTACCGCTCCACTTACGTCTTCGTCTACCGATCCGACGCCGGCTTTGCCGTCCGCTCCTTCGACGATCCCATTTTGCGGGATGTGAGGATCGGGGTGCATCTGATCGGTGACGACGGGGCGAATGCCCCGCCCGCCCACGCCCTGGGCAAGCGCGGGATCGTCGGCAACGTGGTCGGCTATACCGTCTACGGCGATTACGCGCTCCCAGATCCTCCCGCGCGGATCATCGACGCGGTCGCAGCCGGAGAGATCGACGTCGCGATCGTGTGGGGCCCCCTCGCCGGCTATTTCGCGCCGCGCGCAGCTGCCCCGCTCGAGGTAGTGCCCGTCGCGCCGCAAATCGATCCGCCTTACCTCCCTTTCGTCTTCGACATCGCGATGGGGGTGAACCGCAGCGATCCTCTTCTGAAGGTGGAGGTCGAGTCGATCCTTCACCGTCGCTCAACGGAGGTGGATTCGATTCTCACAGCGTACGGCGTTCCCCGACTCGACCGAGGCTGGCGGGGCACCATCGCCTCGGGAGGCACCACCCCATGAGCTCCGTCGCCGATTGTGGAGGCGGCGGGGGCGCCGGCAGGGCGCGCTCAGGGGCGGTAGCCCTTCTCCTTCTTGGCGTGCTCGCGGCGTGTGAGCGCGAGCGTAGGGTCTACCGTGAGGTGCCTCCGGGAGCGACCGCTTTTCCGGCAGTGCAGACGGGTGAGCTGCAGGCCGGGCCGCCGACGGCCGACCCAACCGCAGGGGCATACCAGGAGAACCGTTGGGCCGTCTCGCAGGGGCAGATCCTGTTCACGCAATTCAACTGTGCCGGCTGCCACTCCGCGGGAGGCGGGGGTGGGATGGGGCCGCCGCTCAACGATCCCGAATGGATCTACGGGAGCGACCCCGAGAACATCTTTGCCACCGTGGTGGAGGGTCGGCCAAACGGGATGCCCTCCTTCCGCGGTCGGATCGGGAACGCCCAGGTCTGGCAACTGGTCGCCTACGTGCGCACGCTCGGAGGCCTGACGGCCAAGGATACCTGGCCCGCCCGCGCCGATGCGATGGACGAGGTCGGGCCGGAGCCCGACCCGATGCCGCGGGGTGCTCTGTGATCCCGAACCCACCTGCGGGTGGGGAAGCGCGCGGAACGCTCAGGCGACAAGCGCCGACCTCATCCGGCCACTGGACGGAATATCGCCGCTGGCAGGCACGACGCCGCCAGGGTGTGCTCGCGTCTCCGGCGTCTAACCCTCCCGACCATCGGCGAACGCGGCCGCGACGCAGTGCCTGCATTCCATGGTCACTCCGGCTCGCGAGCGTCGGACTCTGCCTGCTCTGCGCCTGCGACTCGCCGATGAGCGCCGCCGACCCTGCCGGGCCCCAGGCCGATCGCATCTGGGACCTCGGTCTGCTCTTCATCACCCTCGGGTCGGTAGTGTACGCGGTGGTGATCGGCTTCCTGCTCTACGCTCTCTGGCAGGGAGGCCGCAGAGTGGAGAGCGTGGGAGGTCCTGCGGTGGAGCACGGCCTCACACAGTGGGTCGCCGGCGCGATCGTCGTGACCACCGTCCTCCTCCTCGGACTGTTGGTGGCGAACCTGGCGGTTGGTCGGGCCACGGCCGAGTTCGCCCAGCCTGGCGCGCTCACCATCCGCGTCACCGGTCACCAGTGGTGGTGGGAGATCGAGTACGCGGATCCCGAGCCTTCGCGGCGGGTCGTGACCGCCAACGAGATCCACATCCCGGTAGGACGCCAGGTCAGGGTCGAGGTCTCCTCCCGTGACGTCATCCACTCCTTCTGGGTCCCCAACCTTCACGGCAAGCTCGACCTCACGCCCGGCTACCGGGCCTCGACTGTACTACGTGCGGATCGGCCCGGGGTCTATCACGGCCGCTGCGCCGAGTTCTGCGGGCTGCAGCACGCTCGCATGGATTTTCGGGTGATCGCCGAATCTCCGGGGAGGTTTGCGGCCTGGTACGAGGGTCAGTTGCGCCCGGGCAGAGCGCCCGCCACCACGCTCGAGCAGCAGGGGCAGCAGGTGTTCCTCTCCCGGGGCTGCGTCCTCTGCCACACCGTGCGCGGCAGCGCGGCGGGAAGCCGCGTGGGACCGGACCTCACCCATCTCGCGAGCCGCGGTACGATCGCCGCAGGCACACTCCCGAACACCCGCGGTCACCTGGCGGGCTGGGTGCTCGACCCGCAATCGATCAAGCCCGGCGTGCTCATGCCGCCCAACCAGCTAGCCGCCAACGAGTTGCGCGCGCTGCTGGCCTACCTGCAGAGCCTGAACTGAAGCGGAGCGGGCGGTGGTCACCATCGAAGACGCGCTGACCGAACAACCCCTCGACCCGGGGGAGCGGGAGAAGCTGGAGCGGACCTGGCAACCGTGCCCCGGCTTCCGGGGGTGGCTGACCTCGGTCGACCACAAATCGGTCGGCAAGCGATACGTCGCTACCGCCTTCCTCTTCTTCCTGCTCGGAGGACTCGAAGCGTCCGCGATTCGCCTTCAGCTCGCCCGGCCCGAGAACCGGCTACTCGATCCCGATCAGTACAACCAGATCTTCACCATGCACGGCACGACGATGATGTTCCTCTTCGGCGTGCCGGTGGTCCTCGCCTCCGCCACCTACCTGATCCCGCTGATGGTGGGGACGCGGAACATCTCCTATCCCCGCTTGAACGCCTTCGGCTACTGGGTCTACCTGATCGGCGGGCTCTTTCTCTACAGCGGCTTCATCCTCAACACGGGTCCGGATTCCGGCTGGTTCAGCTATGTGCCGCTGGCGGGGCCGGAGTACTCGCCCGGAAAGCGCATGGACGTCTGGGCTCAGACGGTCACCTTCACCGAGATCGCGGCGATCATTGCCGGCATCGAGCTGATCGTCACCATCCTGAAGCAGCGCGCGCCCGGCATGTCTCTCCACCGGATGCCGCTTTACGTCTGGGCGATCCTGGTGACCTCCTTTGTAGTCCTCTTCGCAATGCCCTCGGTGGCGCTCGCCAGCCAGATGCTGGCCTTCGACCGGCTGGTGGGAACCCACTTCTTCAACCCGGCCGAAGGGGGCGATCCCTTCCTCTGGCAGCATCTCTTCTGGTTCTTCGGGCATCCCGAGGTCTACATCATGTTCCTGCCCGCGGCGGGCTTCGCCTCGGAAATCATCCCGGTCTTCGCCAGGCGGAAGATGTTTGGCCACACCGCGGTGGTGCTGGCGCTGGTGGCCACCGGCTTCATCAGTTTCGGCCTGTGGGTGCACCACATGTTCGCCACCGGCCTGCCGCAGCTCTCCCAGAGCTTCTTCACCGCGGCCAGCCTGATGATCGCCATACCGAGCGGCGTCCAAGTGTTCTGCTGGATTGCGACGCTGTGGGCGGGACGGCCGCGCTTCGATACGCCGCTGCTCTTCGTCCTCGGGTTCATCGCGCTGTTCGTGCTGGGAGGAATCACCGGCGTGATGGTCGGGTCGGTCCCCTTCGACCAGCAGGTGCACGACACCTACTTCGTCGTCGCGCATCTCCACTACGTGCAGGTGGGAGCGTTCGTCTTCCCGCTCTTCGCCGCCTTCTACTTCTGGTTCCCGAAGGTGACCGGCCGCATGCTCTCGGAGAGGGCAGGGAAGTGGAACTTCTGGCTCTTCTTCCTGGGAGTGAACATCACCTTCTTCCCCATGCACTTCCTGGGGATGATGGGGATGACTCGCCGGATCTACACCTATCTGCCGGAGACCGGCTGGGGTGATCTGAACCTGCTGGCGACGGCGGGCGCGATGCTGATCGCGGCCAGCGTGGTGGTCTTCCTCGGCAACATCGCGTGGTCTCTGCGGCGCGGGGGCCTCGCGGGTGAGAACCCGTGGGATGCGCACACGCTCGAATGGGCAACCTCATCGCCGCCACCCCCGTACAACTTCACCCACCTCCCGGTAGTGGAGGGGCTCTATCCCGTCTGGGAGCGGAGCGCCGAACGGCCGGTAGTCACCGGGCTGAGTGCCGAGCGACGCGAGATCCTGGTGACCACCGTGCTCGACGCGGAGCCGGACTCACGCCACGAGAACCCCGGCCCGTCGATCTGGCCGCTGCTCTCCGCTCTCCCGGTCGGAGTCACCTTCATCGGCGGGATCTTTACTCCCTGGGCATTCGTCATCGGTCCCGCCCTGATGCTGCCGGCCCTGATCGGTTGGGGATGGCCGCAGGCCATTCCACCAGATGATCGCTCGATCGAGGAGGTGGCTGCGTGAGCGAGGTGCGCAGAGTCCACGACGTCTCGGGCGTGCCCACGCATGCCTTCAGTCACCATAA
The DNA here is from genome assembly GCA_036375715.1 of Longimicrobiaceae bacterium. Classification (NCBI taxonomy): domain Bacteria; kingdom Pseudomonadati; phylum Gemmatimonadota; class Longimicrobiia; order Longimicrobiales; family Longimicrobiaceae; species Longimicrobiaceae bacterium. The sequence continues at coordinate 29,193 of DASVBS010000042.1, forward strand.
CCTCGTGTGGTGGGGAACGGTCGGCTTCATCGTCGTCGAAGGGTTTACCCTCTTCCTGATGATGGCGAGCTACCTGTACCTGCGCCTGAACGAGCTCGACTGGCCGCCCGGCGACACTCGACTTCCCGAGCTGCTGATCCCCACGATCAACACCCTTCTTCTCTTGGTCACCATCGTACCGATGGCAAAGGCCAGCCACGCGGCGCACCACTCCGATCGCCTCGCGGTGGCCCGCTGGCTATGGCTCGCGACGGCGCTGTCGGCCGTCTCCTCGGTGCTCCGGGTGTTCGAGCTGCGCGGATTGAACGTGCGCTGGGACTCCAACGCGTACGGCTCGGCCGCCTGGGGCCTCCTGATCCTGCACACCACTCTTCTGGTCGTAGACCTCTTCGAGACCGGCGCCTTCGCGGTGCTCTTTCAGCTGGGGCATGCGCAGCGGAAGCACTTTCCCGACGTCTCCGATGCGGCCGATTACCAGTATTACCTGTCCGTCATCTATGTCCCGATCTACCTGATCCTTTTCTGGGGTCCACGCCTGCTCTAGAGGACGCGCATGGAAGTTCAGGCGACCAGGCCCGGACGAGAATATTCGGAGCCGGAGGGAATCCTCCGGCTGTGGACGGCAATGCTGGCGGGCCCACTCGCCTGGGCCGCCGGCCTCGGGCTTGACTACACGCTGGTGATCGTCGCGTGCGAATCTGGAAACAACGCCTGGCTGCACCTGGTGAGCCTCGTGACGCTGGGCGCAGCGGGAGCGGGTGCGTGGCTCGCCTACCGGCAGTGGCGTCGGCTGGGCGGTGGCGTGCCCGGCGAGAGAGCGGGGCGGATCGAGAGAAGCCGGTTCATGGCCGCGCTCGGAGTGATGTCGGGCGTGTTCTTCTCGCTCGTGATCATTGCGCAGTGGACGGCGAGCTTCGTCCTTCACCCCTGTATGGGGATATGATCGGCGGGTTGCGCGGTGTCGCGGCCCGGAGATCGACCCATCTGGCGCTGGGAGGGGTGCTCCTGCTAGGCGTGTCGGCGTGCGGTCTGGATGCCTCGGATACGAGCTGGCAGGAAGCCGCTGCGCTGACCGGGGGCGACCCGCGGGTCGGCCGCGTCCTCATTCGCGACTACGGCTGTGGCTCCTGCCACACGGTGCCCGGAGTCGCGGGCGCCGACGCGCGGGTCGGGCCGCCCCTGACCGGCCTTTCTCAGCGGATGTACATCGCGGGGGTACTCCCCAACGAGCCGAACAACTTGGTACGATGGATTGTGGACCCTCCCGCCGTCGATTCGCTCACCGCCATGCCGCGGGTCGGCGTCAGCGAGCAGGAAGCCCGCGACATTGCTGCCTACCTGTACGGGATGGATTAGGGTGATGACGAGCAAAGGCAATCTATACCACGAGATCCCTGCATCTCTGCCGGAGGAGCATGTCACCATCGTCGCTCGCGGCGAAGACGTTCGTGTCGAACGGATCGTGTCGCGTGGGCACCGAAGCCCCGACGGGTTCTGGTACGACCAAGCGAAGCACGAATGGGTCGCCGTGATCGCAGGGAGAGCGAGACTCCGCTTCGACGATGGTGCGGACCTGGAGCTGGGACCGGGCGACCACGTCACCATCCCGGCCCACCGGCGCCATCGTGTGGAGTGGACCGATCCGGAGCAGGAAACGATCTGGCTGGCGGTCTTCTATCGGGAGGCGGGCTGACGATCACGGATGCCGCCAGTCACAAGCGGGAACGGACTTCGCATCGGCGCGTCGGTGGTTCAGGTCCAGCCATCGAACGGATCGATCTTTTGCACCCCGTCTTACCGCGCTTGGGCGAATCGGCACCTTCATGATCACATCTGGACGCCCGGGAAGCGGGCGATGGGTGAGGGACTGAGATCGTGACGCGACGGCTCCTTTCCTGGCGCTGGGCCTCCGACCTGTTGCAGCCGCCGCCTCCCACGGGTACGCCCACGCCGATCCCCATATCTCCGCGGACGCGAAACGTCCTGTGGCTGGTGGGATTGGGGCTGCTGCTCCTGCTGCTGTACCGGGTCCCCAGCCTGGTGACGCTGATGCTCGGGGGTGGTGCGCTGGCACTGGTCCTCTCCTTCCCGGTGCGGCTCCTCACCTACGTAATGCCGCGTGGGCTCGCCATCTTCACGTCCTTCGTGCTGACGCTCGGAGGATTGGTGCTGGCGGTGGTGGTGATCGTGCCAATCCTCACGACCCAGCTGAGGGCGCTGGTCGATCAGCTCCCGCGCATCGCCGAGGAGCTGGATGAGCGACTCCCCTCCCTGCTCGAGCCGTTCGAACGGCGGGGGCTACTGCCGGGCACGCCCCGGGAGTTCATCGCCAACCTGGAGCGGGAGTTCTTCCAGTTCATCGAGTCGGTGGGCGGGCGGATCCTGGGGGGACTGGGGGGCGTGCTCTCCAGCGCCTTCACCACGCTGATCATGCTCTTCGGGATCGTGTTCATCAGCGTGTACCTGCTGCTGGATGCGCGTCGTCTGCAGGCAACTTTCCTGCGCGCCGCTCCCCACCGCTACCGGCGGGACGCGCTCGACCTCTGGAACGCCTTCAGCTTCACCCTGTCGCGCTACCTGGGCGGGCTCGGCATCTCGCTGCTGATCCAGGGGATACTCTCGGCTGCGGCGCTCTACCTGCTGGGGGTGCCCTACGCGGTACTGCTGGGGGCGTGGGTCGCGGTGACGGCGATCATACCGTACCTGGGCGCCTGGCTCGGGTCGATCCCCGCGGTGCTGCTCGCGCTCTCGGTCTCACCCACGACCGCGCTCCTCACGGCCGCTCTCTTCGTCGCGATCCAGCAGTTCGAGAGCAATCTGCTGACGCCTCAGATCCAGAGTCAGGCGGTACGAGTGCACCCCATACTGGTGCTGCTGGCAGTAATTGCCGGGGGAGACCTCGCCGGACTTCCAGGGGTGATCTTCGCCGTTCCGGTGCTGGCGGCCCTGCGCGTGCTCTTCGACTTCTTCCGGGCAAGGTTGCGCACCTCACCGCTTACGCCGGTCCGGCACATGCCACCCCGAGCGCATCCGGTTACGCCGCCGTCAGGAGGAGGGGAAGCCCACGGGTGACCACCAGCGTGTGCTCGTAGTGCGCGGTGAGGCTCCCATCCGTGCTGGAAAGAGTCCAGCCGTCGGCAGCCGTCCGCGTCTTGCGCGACCCGGCCGAGATGATCGGCTCGAGGGCGATCACCAACCCTTCCGTCAAGCGGGTTCGCTCGCGCGGATCATAGTAGTTCGCCACGCTTGGGCTCTCGTGGATGCTGCGCCCGATGCCGTGGCCGCAGAGATCGCGCAGTACGTGGAATCCGTGGCGCTCCACCTCCGCCTCCACCTTGCCTCCCACCACCGCGAGCCTCTCTCCGGCTCGCACCGCCCGAAGACCGCTGTGGAACGCCGCCTCGGCACAGCTCATCAGGCGCTGCCCGAGCTCCGGCACCGGCGGCACCCCCACCGTGACGGCGGCGTCGGCGAAGTAGCCATCGAGCTCGACGGTGACGTCGAGGGTCACGAGGTCGCCCTTCTCCAGGCGACGCGGCCCCGGCACCCCATGCACCGCCTCGTCGTTTACGCTGATGCAGGTGGTCCCGGGGAAATCGTAGACCAGGTTCGGAGCGGAGCGCGCCCCGTGCTCGCGCAGAACCCGGGCCGCCACGTCGTCCAGCTCCTCGGTGGTGATCCCTTCCCGCACGGCCTCGCGCATCGCGCGAATGGTGGTGGCGACGACCCGCCCGGCGCGGCGCATCCCTTCGAGATCCTGCTCGTTGTCGATCGACACGATGACTTTCGCTGCTGGTGGGCCTTGCCCTGCGGCGATGCGCACTCGGCAGCGCGCACGGTAAGGACGCGAATTGCGCAATGATACGCCCGCTCGCGCACTCAGATCCAGAGTTTTGCCGTCCCCTCGCGTCGCCGACCGGTGCTGATCATCCCGGTCGAGGCGCTCCCATCCTGAGGTCAGGCGCCGCAGATGCCCGGGCGACGCGCTGATCCCTGGTGAGGCGCTATCGATCCCGGGCGAGCCGGGCGTCAATCTCTCCGCTGATTCGAGCTCGGGCCTTCGGGTCCTGTCCCGCCTTCCTCAAGTGCGCGGCAGCAGCCGCATCCCTTCCCGTGAAGCAGGATGCGTTGCCGCTCCGGCGAATCGATGAACTGATCCTGAACGCGGCTGCCGCTCGCCAGGGCCGCATCGAGCGGCGAGCCGTGGCGATAACCCCGGCGCTCGAGCTCGGCCACCAGCCTTTCGTGCCGCTCGTAGAGCGCGGCGAGCTTGCCTTCCCAGCGGCGCGTCTCCGGGTGGGCGCTGTAGCCGCGCTTCCCCTGCGTCAGGATGTTCCAGAGCCCGTGCAGCTCGCGGTGCTCACCCAGCAGATGGGCCCGGCACAGCTGCTCCGGCGGCAAGTCCCAGATTCGCATTGCATCCCCTATCTCGCCAAGCCGACGCCGCTCGGCCAGGTGCAGGAAGAGTTGGACGCCGTCGTCCCGGGGACGCCGAAGGTTCCAACTCCGCCAACCGCGTCGGATCGAGGGCAAAGAAAAAGGGCCCGGGAGGGCCCCAAGAGGAGGGGCCGGAGAGATCCTCCGGCCCCTTTGTTCTCAGCCGGCTCCAACCCCGGCCTCGATCTCCTGCCGTTCCGTCATTTCGTGCCGATCAGAACCGCCGCGAATCTCGATCTTGCGGCGACGCGCCCGCTCGCTCTTGGGGATCACGACGCGAAGGACGCCATTCTCGAAGGTGGCTTCGATGTTGTCCTGCTCGACATCGCGCGGCAGCACGAACGAGCGGCTGAACTGGCCGTAACGGCGCTCCGAGAGGTGCCAGCGATGCTTCTCGTCGCTCTCCTCCCTGTCCTGACGCTTCTCACCGCTGATGGTGAGGATGTTGTTCTCCAGCCCTATGTCGATGTCCTCGGGCTTCATGCCCGGCATCTCGAGATGAACCTGGATGTCCCGCTCCGTCTCGATCACATCGGCCACCGGAGCGCGCAGGAGATCGGATACCCGCGTGCCCCCGAACGGGCGGCTGAAGAACTCGTCGAAGAACTGGGTAAAGAGATCGCCAGACGGCCGGTATGGAGTGATTGCCATGGGTACCTCCTTGAACAACTAAAGCAATCCTCGGGCTCGTCTCCGAAGCCCCTACGAGCGCTGGCTTTCTGGCGCAACCACCATGCCATCGATCAACCCGAAATTGGCCCGCTGGCGGCAGTCTTAACTGCCATAATTGCAATCAGATAAGCCTATTTTGCAGACGCCGGCTCGAGGGGCTTCCCAGACCCTCTGGGCATCCGCTTCCGCGCCTGCGCGACCCGACTCTACTTACTCTCGCCGGAGGCCCACCGCCGCCACCTGCCGGGACGCTCTACGCGCGGGCAGGAACCCCCCTACGATCCCCATCAGCACGGCGAAGCCGAGGCCGAGCAGCAGGATCTGCGGAGTGATGCGGAAGGCGAAGGTCATCTCCCCGAAGGTCTGCCAGTTGGTCGTGCTGGTCCGGATGCCGTTGATAGGCAGGGAGAGCAGGCATCCCAACACGCCGCCCACCAGCGCCAGCAGGATCGCCTCGATCATGAAGGAGCTCAACACGCTCCCGGGCCGGAAGCCCAGCGTCTGCAGCAGCGCGATCTCGCGCCCGCGAGACGCGACCATCGCGTCCATGGTGTTGATCGCGCCGAAGACGGCGCCGACCGACATGATGGAGGTGACGAAGATGGCAATGAAGCGGAGAATGTTGCTCAACATCTCCGACTGTTCGGCGTAGAACTCCGATTCCCGCTTCACCTGGACCTGCAGTCGGGGGTCTCCTTCGATACGAGCCTTCGCCGTCTCGAAGCTGGCCGGGTCGGCCAGCTTCAACGTCATCGACTGGTAGACCGGTCCGCGGAAGACCGGCATCAAGGTCTCGGCATCGCCCCAGACCTCGGATTCGAAGGCGCCGCCGCCAGCCTCGAAGTGGCCCACCACGGTGAAGTCCTGCTGTCCGAAGCGCAGCTTGTCGCCGATCTCGACGTTCTGCATGCGCCCGACGAGGCCTCTGCCGACGACCACCTCGGCGCGTCCGGGCTCGAACATCCGCCCCTCCACGATGCGGAACTCTTCCCGCACCCGAGGCGCGTCGGGGCCTACGCCGCGGACGGGCATGTTGGTCTCGCTGCCGTTCAGCCGGGGCTTCGAGAGGACCACGAAGACGTCCGCGGTGGAGTAGGTGAAGTCAGGGAAGGCCGCCAGGATCTGAGCCGTCTCCCGGTCGATCCCGCTGGAGATCTCCGCGTCCGCCCCTTCGCGCAGGATGAGCACGTTGTCGGGGCTTCCGGTGGAGATCATCGCCGAGCGGAAGCCGTTCGCCAGCGCGAGCATGCCCACGAAGGTCACCACCACCAGCGCGATGCCGATGGCGGTGGCCAGCGTCGTGGCGGGCCGGTTGAGCATGCTCCGCACGTTGTAGATGAAGGGGATCTTCATGCGACGTACCTCAGCGCATCGACCACGCGCAGGCGCGCGGACTGGATGGCCGGAATCAGGCCGCTGACCAGACCGATCAGGATGGCGATGATCCCGCTGAGTGCCATGGTCTCCGGCCGAACCCGAATGCCGGGGAGGAACCCACCCGCATCGAATCCCATCACGTTGAAGACCCACATCGCGCCTCCCAGACCCACCAGCAGCCCGAGCAGGGCGATCACGAGCGCTTCCGTCACCACCATTCCGGCTACGCTCCCGTCCGTGAACCCCAGCGACTTCAGCACGGCGATCTCGTTGAAGCGCTCACGCGCCGACATGGCCATGGTATTGGCCGCCACCAGCAGGATGGCGAAGACCACGGCGGTGCCGATGGCGTTGAGGAAGAAGCCGATGTTGCCGTACAGCCCCACGAAGGAGAGGTTGAACGCCCTCTCCGTCTGCGAACGGGTGGGCGCCGCCGAGTTCTCGTAGAAGGAGTCGATGGTGGAGGCCACCTGCGGTGCGAGTTGCGGGTCGGTCAGCCCGACGACGTACCAGCCCACGAACCCCTCCTCCGCTCCCTGCGCCCGCGCGATCTCCTCGAGGTAGCGGTGGTGGAAGAGGAACGTGCCCTCGTCGAAGCCGCGGCGGCCCGCCTCGTACACCCCGCGGATGGTGAAGCGATGCTCGCCCGGATAGATCGTCCCCTGCAGCGTCACGGTCTGTCCGACCTGCCAGCCGAAGCGCTCCATCAGCCGCACGCCCACCAGCGCGCCGGTGCGGTCCGCCAGGAAGGCCTCGCGGTGTTCCGGCGAGACTACCAGCTCGGGATAGAGGGACAGGTAGCTCTCCGGATCCACGGCGAAGTTGGCGAAGAAATTCCGCGGATCCTGGTAGACTCCACCGAACCAGGAGGAGTAGCTGATCTGCTGCACCCCATCCACGGACTGGATCCGACTTGCGTAGGCAAGGGGCAGCGGGAAGACGATGCCCAGCTTGCTTCCCACGATCAGGCGGGACTCGCTGCCGACCTCGCCGGCCGTCTGCAGTGCCCGCAGCACGGTCTGCAGGGTCACGAAGAGGAAGAGGGCGACCCCCAGGCCGAGGATGGTGAGGATCGTCCGGCGCAGTCGTCGGCGCAGGTTGGCGCCTACCAGGGTCGCGCGGGTCATCGGGCCACGAGCGGCGTTTCCGACTCGCCCGCCGCCTCGAGCAGCGCCCCCTTCTCGAGGTGCAGCGTGCGCCCGGCCCGCTTGGCCGCCTGCGGATCGTGCGTGACCATGACGATCGTCTTCTTGAACTCGGCGTTCAGCCGTTCGAGCAGGTCCAGGATCTCCGCCGCGGAGCGCGCATCGAGGTCACCGGTCGGCTCGTCCGCCAGGATGAGCGTGGGGTCGGTGGCGATGGCGCGGGCGATCCCCACGCGCTGTTCCTGTCCCCCCGAGAGCTGGCGAGGATAGTGGTTCATCCTCTCCTCCAGCCCCACGATCCGCAGCGCACGCTGCGCCTGCTCCTTCCGCTGCTTGCGGTTGAGCGGAGTGAGGAGCAGCGGCAGCTCCACGTTCTGCAGCGCGGTGAGGACCGGAATCAGGTTGTAGAGCTGGAAGATGAAGCCGACGTGGCGGGCTCTCCACGCCGCAAGCTGCTTTGGCTTCAGCCGCGTGATGTCCTCACCGGCGACGATGATGCTCCCCGAGGTCGGGACGTCGAGGCCGGCCAGCAGGTTGAGGAGCGTGCTCTTGCCGCTGCCGGAGGGACCCATCAGTGCGAGGAACTCCCCCTCGGCGATGGTGAGATCGAGGTTCTCCAGCACCGGCACGACCACCGTGTCTCGACGATAGGTTTTGCTGACCTGCCGAACCTCTACCAAAGGAGTCATGCTCCCTCCCGGGTGCCATTGGCTTCGACGACGCGCACCTGCGCGCCGTCTTCCAGGTTTGCCGGGGGATCGAGGACCACGCGTTCGCCCCCTTTCAGCCCCGACCGGATCTCCCGCTCGTCCCCGCTCACCGGCCCCGCCTCCACGACCTGGCGGCGGACCCGACCCTCCTCGACGACATACACAACCGACGTCTCTCCTACGCTCCGCACCGCGGCCGCAGGCACGACCACACGGCTCGGGATGGACGCCTGATCCGCCGCGTCCTGATTCTGAAGGAAGACCACGCGCGCCCCCATCTCGGGGAGGATCCGGGCGTCGGCGCTGTCGATTGCCACGCGCACCAGGACGGTCGCTTTCTGCCGGTCCGCGGTAGGCAGGATCTGGCGAACATGGGCGGAGAATCGCTCGCTCGGATAAGCGTCCAGCACGACCTCCGCCGGCTGGGATGGCTGAATGCCGCCGATGTACGCCTCGTTGACGTCGACCTCGACCTCCAGGGTCGACAGGTCGGCCATGGTCACGACCGCCCCGCGGGTGAGCCCACCGCCCACGGAGGGCGCGA